>CAKZNV010000205.1 GCA_937132085.1 uncultured Rubritalea sp.
GAACTAGAAACAAAATTTGCAGCTTAAAGAAATGAAGTATTCTGTTAGAAATTATTCTTTAGAACTTTGAATTTGCCGATACTAAATGTTTAGATCAACTCCGAGAACAGCTTGCGCCTAGGGCTGATTTAGACAAACTGACTAGTCTATCATTCTTGAGAACCGATAATGACTCTATCTCATACACTCATGATCTGTATAAGCAAGCCGTCTTGGGTTTAGCTGATTTATCGAACAGCAAACAAACCTACGCTACTATCGCTAGAATAATGTATAAAGAGCAGAACTATGTGAAATCAATGTGTTTTTGGCATTTAGCTGAGCACAACGAGAGATCCATGGTTTGTAAATATAAAGCTTTTAATAGATATTACGATCAATCAAATACATCTGAAGCATTTGAATTAGCTGACACTCTTTTCGAGCAACTTGATAAAGTTAGAATCAATCCAAATAAAGAAAACACCCTTTTATGGAGGCTCGCTAGCACAAATCAAGCAGCCGGTATTTTAGAAAATGCTGTTAAATACTATAAACGATATTTAGCCAATCATGGATTCAAAATAGGTAAGAGGCACAACTTTCTCATTCTGTTGTATTACTTTTTCCCGCATAAAAAGCTCAAAACATCTCAATCCTTTGCCTCTTCTAAATATGACAGATTCTCCATTGCGATCATGTGTATCATTGATTTTGTCTCATTTCAGGACAAACCTCTAACCATTCTAAAAAACGTAACATTAGCCCATCAGATCAACCTTCAAAGCTCCAAAAAATCTCATTATAAAGGATTTACCTACCTATTTATAGCCTTCTACTACTATCCTTTGGTAAAAGAGCGTGGAACAAAAAAATTCATCCGATTTGCTGAAGAAGCTTCAGCAAATTCAGAAGCTAATTTAGCCGACTTTTGTTTTCTGAAGACTCATTACTACATGTATTCAAAAAACTGGGCTAGCTATTTGAAGGTGCTAGAACATGATTATAACGCATCTATTCTAGATGGTGATCACGTAGTAGCGGCTCGAATCAGCATGCTCAAATGCGTTATTTTATTGGATTCAGGCCAAGCCCATCAGGTATTAATCTTCTTACAAAATGAAGTGAACACACTGATACAATATCTACCTATATGGTTTAGAAGTTGGATTAACCAGCTGAGATATTCCATTTACTTAGAATTGTTCCATCCGAGTAAATTGATTTTTATCAAACAAGACAAAATCCCTCACGAGATCAAGGCTGGCGCTTATTTGTTTTTTTCTCATGCTGAGGCCAGTCTCGGTAATTACCATAAGTCACTAGAGTATTTGCAACTAGTTCTCCTGTATTTTTCACAAATGCAGTTTTTGAATCAATCGTTCACCATTTGTATTAAATCCTTCGTAGAAACCCCCATCATTCTTTACTCCAATGGCTATATCTCTAAAAAGATTTTTAAGAAATTTATACGCTGTGCCAGATTTCATGGAAAATTTGTCTATCGATCCAAACCACTCATTGATGGCTATGAAGGTATCATCAACTTACTTTCTTCTAGACCCACCAATGGCAGAGCAATATTAGAACAAGCATGCCAAGACGCTGTTATCCGAGGTAACTACTCGGCTAACAGACTATTCAGACTGCATTTGCTCTATCTTTATGGGACTAAAGTAGAGCTACACCCTCAGCCATTTGAAGGTGAATTAGTAAGAGTTCAAGCTATTTGGAAGAACTCAATTCATCAGGCTCACCCAGACTTTTTAAGTATTCTATAAGAGCTCTCTTTTCTGGCTCTGTAAAATCCACACCAAATTCATGTCCATGGTTCACCCCTTTTGCTTCGAATGTATAGGTTACTAATTTTGCTTCCTTTGTATTTCTATCATAAACATACCTACGAACATCTTGATTCTTTATCTCCGTATCTTCGCCTCTGCTAAAATAACCTAGATTCTTAGTATCATAGTCACGAGAGCCTACATAGAACTCGGGTTCACGCTCACTAGCAGGAAGTAAGAGCTGATAGATAGTTCTTACTGACCCATTATGCAAATATGGTGGACTAGCCCAGACTCCATTGAGTGGTCGTGCCATATAACCTTCAGATCTTTTCCATATGATAGGTTTTGGATTGTAACCATCTCTGTAAATGAAGCGGCCTACATTTGTCTCATGAAGCTCAGTAGCTCGTTGCAAAGCCCCCGCTTTACCAGATAGAGACTTGAATGCTGCTACTCTATCATCAAAGTTGGTATCATTATAGAATGCCCAGCGCTTTTTATCAGTGCCCACTTTATAGATATCCACCCTTTTTCCTGCCTTATTTTCATGACAAGTAGCACAGGATGAATTGTGCTCTTTCTGATTACCATCTGCGTCTTGATACAAATACTTGAACTCTTTATTATAAAGTTCCTTACCTTGTTCAGCTAACGTTTCAGAGTAATGCTGAGGAAATAGTTCAGAAAATGTCGGGATTTTAATCCTGCTATAAAACATTTCAGCTTCATGCACTTTATCCAGATCTACTCGCGTTAAGAGACTACCTCGCACTAGTGTATCACTCCTGAGAGTCTGATCATCTACACCCACCAATGCTCCAATCGCCAATGCTTGCAACATATTACGTTGCATCATCGTATTCGTATTACCATCTATATGAAAATAATATTCATTCGTATAACTAGCACTAGCTGTCAAACGCTCATCCTCTATTGCTTTCAACTTAGATCGATAATAAAGTGAGTAGCTATATAAATTAGGTATTTTTACCGGAGCTGGCTCACCAAGATAAGATTCTCCAGTCTCCGCAACCAATCTACTAAGAATATTCCAGGCATCATCTCTACCTGGACCAAAACCTCCACCATTCTTAGTATTATCAAATTCATCTAGTTTCTCTATGATCTTAAGAATCTGTTTACTAAAAAAAGTTTGCTCTTGTAACAGCCGATATAACTTCAACAATGAACTATTCGCTTCTAGAGCTCGTTCATTAGGATCTACTATACTTTCATTATCACAAAGCGCAGTCTTGTTCCAATCTATCCAACCGTTATCATCTCCCTCTTCAGGGGTTAGTAGATTCTCCAATCGTTTACTACCTGTTTCATATGTCTCGTCAGCATCGAGAGCTTGCTTTTTAAGCTCGCTAAGATACGCCTTGTTGAAATCTTCAGTGTCAAATACTTTACCCTTCATCGTTGCATCTAAGGATTCTTCTATCGCCTTAGATCTCGCGTATTGTCGTATATGTTCTGCAATTTCATTTAATTCCTCAATAGATAAATCTACTCCACTAGTTGGAATATCTTTAGTAACATACTTAGTTTGCTTAATATCTTCATCTAACTTTTTAAGATAATCAACAGTCACATCTTCAGGATTAAAGTAAGCTGGTAAATTTTCATTTTTAATAGCTCTCATCAAAAATAAAATAAGCTTTGATTTATCAACCAGAGTAGCCTGAACAGAATCGTTAATGTATTTAGCCCACTCCATAGGGTAAACAAGATTTCCAGCCCCATCTACATTATACAGTTTCCCATCCACTCTCATCCTTCCTGTATGGCAAGCCGCACAGCTCATCGTAGAAACATCTTTATTCCCTACTAGTGTGTGTGTGAACCCTATTGGTAGCCCATATTTATTATATTTACTTACTCTACCATCTAAAAAACCATAGAGTTTCATATCATCTATTAAAGGCTTACCTGAGTGAGCCCCCTCAAGATTTAGTAACACGAATAATGCTAGCTGATCAGCTCCTTGATCAATATGCCTAAAATAGCCAGCGCCTTCATTCAAGACAAGGTCTTCCCCTAAAATAGGAGGCTCCCTATCCTTTTCTGAAATAAAGATATATACTATTAACCCGACTAACGCTAAACAAGCAGCTCCAATATAGTAGTAATCGTAACGATTCAACTTAGCTTTCACTGGGCAAGGTTTCTCTAAGATAGCGTCTGCATCTGATTTAGATAATCCAAGTATGCTTCTTCTCTTTTCGCTAGAGCCACCGAGCATCACTTTAGCATAATTTTTAAAACCCAATGAATACTTAGTCTCACTGCCAGCCCAGGGGAAATCGATCTTATGGATCTCATCGCAGTCACTGCATTTAAGTGTCGGGAATTTTGCTGTGATCACACTTTTATAACTAGAAAGATCTAAATGACGCCAATTCTGAACATTACTGTCTATTTCTTCTAGATCCGATTGACAGTGATAACACTTATTATCATCACAGCCATAGTTCACATGGATCAGAGCTTCCATTTTAGATTCATCAAAAACTACGTTTTCTAGCTCCCAGTGCTCATCACCCTCAAAGATAGAATTGTCAAATTGATCTACATTCATAACGAATAGCTTATGATATATAGTGAACCATCAGCAAGGGTAATTCTCCTTCACAGAGTCTTTCCAAGTATGCAACTCTATCTAGATTTAAAAAGAGAGCTCACTAGTAATTTATAAACCTCATTCCTAGTGATGATCTTCTTATTCTTAAATTCCTCCCAAGTAAGATGCCGCATCTTAGAAAGATACAGCAACCCTATTCTAGCAGGCATACTAATACCTATTCTCAGCTTATAGTTGTTCAAACTCTTCGCATATTTCAGTCCAGATTGAAGCCCTAACTCTATTTTATGAATGAGTTTCTGACCATTCTCATAGATAGCCGCCTCGGATAACTCATTATCGACAGGAACATAAAATCTCTGGTTATCAAAATCCTGTTTAACATCTCTCAAGATATTTAAATAGTGCAGTGCATTTCCATAATCTCGACCAAGTTTACATAAGGTCGCTCTTTCTAACTTCGAGTAATTTTCACCTTCTAAACTAATGTCTGTCCAGAACTCTCCAACAACCCCAGACATTTGATACACATAAGAGCCCAGCTCCTCCATGCTAGTTAATCTGTATACCCCCGTTTCATTTAAAGAATCTAGTTCTTCTTTCTGTTTCAGTAAAATACACTTCACTACCTTTTCAACATGCCCTCTTTGAGTGTCAGAAAGCTCAATATAATAAGCCAATATTGACTTCAGTTTTTTAGCCAAATGCAATTCCGCTTCAGACTCAAACTTCAGTAATGTTAGATCACTAATTTCTACACTTCCACCTCCATTGATCGCATTCTGAAAGGAATTCTGTAGAGCGATGAAGGCCTTACTTCTCTTTATAGCTGTCTCACCATAGGCATCGACAATACTATCCCCCAGCTTAGCCAATAGATAAGCGATTAAAATAGGTTTCTGCTGCTGCTTAGGCAAAAGATAGAAAGTAATCGACAAGCTCCTAGAGATGGACTTGACCATGGATTTAAAATCCTTGTCATCCATTGTATGAACTCTATCGTCAGCTATTGATTTCATAAGTTATTAATCATATCCTTTAAATGATGAATGGGTATAAAAGACTGAAGTATGTTTTCAGACTCCTCTGGGTATTTATAAAGATTCCCATTTTTAAAATCTTTCTTCTTACCTGCTACATAGAGCCCTATTAGCTCAATCTCCGGAAATGAAAATACTGGCGACCCTGAATTCCCATGAAAAGAATCTAATGAACATCTATAACTTTTACCTCCTTCTATACCTCCTTCTCTATCTCTCAGCTCTTTCAGAACCTTTCCCTTCATCGCGATAGTCATAGGCATCCCATCTGGATGACCAATCATAGAAAGTCTCATATTTTTCTGCACGCTTTTACGTGAAATTTCCAGTATCTTGGCATTTGACACTGGTCTATCCAGTTCTATCACACACCAATCAGTTGACAGCTTTGTCTCTACACTTCCTTTTCCTAATGCGACTATGCTCGATGCTTTATAAACTTGCTCTGGTGACACTTCCTCCATCACTCCAGTAAATCCGTTATATACTAATGAAGCCTCATCTGATGATAAATTATAATCAAAAATAAATCGTAGTTCATCAAAATTGGCTCTTTCGACTACATGTCTGGCTGTTAGCACTTTATTCTCACTTATTAGAAATCCAGTGGAACTACGAAACTCTTCATCTTTAATTATTGCTGGTATTGATGCCATCTGTTGACCTTCATTCAAATTTTGAACATGCTGATACGGTTTTGTAATCGGCTGATCATTCACTATCTTATTTATATTAATAACTAAACAAACACCCTTCCCTTCTTCATACAATTCTTCTATAGCTTGCTCTATAGTCCCTTCTGAGAGATCGGGGTATAGTTTTGTAATTTTTTTCTTAAAATCAACAGAATTATATAGAGCTAAATCATTAGAACCTATTATAGCTTGAACATCTAGAGTTGGTAAAGACGTAGTTGAAACTGAAACACAACTAGGTAGAAGTAATAGTAAAGATAGAATCGGATATTTAATCATAATGTTTTTTGTTATTTAGAATTTTTTACATAATCTCTCGATCTTAAGAATTACAATTCATTTATAATACTAATCAAGTGGCTGATTGAAGTAAATGACTGTATAATTTTATCAGAATTTTCTTCTGATCTAGTAATTGCATTATTACGAACATCTTTTTTCTTACCTGCCACATAGAGTCCAATTAGCTCAAAATTAGGATATGTGAATATTGGTGAACCAGAGTTACCATGAAAAGAATCAAGAGAACATTGATAGCTATGATTAAAAGAACTAGGACCACTCAGTAGTTTGCCTTTCAGAGACACGGTTAGTGGCATCCCATCCGGATGACCAACCATCATCAGTTTTTGACCATGATTGATTTTTCTGTCAGAGATTTGAAGAGTCTGACTAGATTCTACTATCCTATCTAGCTCCAGAATACACCAATCACGTGTCCTATCTTTAGCATAGCCATCCCCTCCTTGATTCACAACTCTACTTACTTTATAAACATCACTGGATCTAACTCTTTGTGCTTTTAGTGGATTGTAATGACTCAGTTTATAGTTAAATATAATCCTTAGATCGTCTAAGTTTACGTCTTTAATAACATGCCTAGCCGTGAGAATTCTATTTTCACCGATTAAAAATCCAGTAGCATTTCTGTAATTACCATCCTTAATGATAGAAGGCATATTGAATAGAGGCTCAGTGTCTTTTAATTTATGAATCTTTCCATAGGGAGCTGTAAGTGGCTGGTTGTTAAATAACTTATTTTTAGAAGTAATTAAACACACACTTTTAGAAATACTGGTGATTTTAGATTCTAGATCGTTCCGTGCAGGTTTACCTAAATTAGGATAAGCTTTCCCTACTAGTGCTGGTAAAACAGCAGCATTCACTGGCGCTGTATCATCATCCCCTACAATATGGCTATCTCCATTCAGATCCTTGAGTCTTAATAAGGGCTTCGATCCTAATTTATGCTCAAAATCTATTTCCAGCTTATAACGGCCAAGCTCCTCCATTTGTAGTGAAATATCACGGTCAATTCGTTCCAAGTTTAGCCTAGAATTCTGAGCTCTTAAATCTGAAATATTTCCAGATGATTGTCCTGGATTAAATTCACCACTAAAATTTGATAAGTTTTTAGCCTGTGGACTCAGCATCTCTGGTGGAGCAAACTCTGAGAAACTTTCAATAGTCGGTTCACTCAATTGAGCTTCTTGCGAAATCATTTCCGCAGCATTTTGATCATTTCTAGATTCTGGTGGTTTTTGTTCTTCTTCCTTAGAACAAGAAAAATGAATGAGGCATAATAAAAGTATGATATATTTCATAGGGTAATTGGGTTGAGTTTTGTAATTATTGAGAACCAAAGGTCATAATTATTTTTCTTCTGGGTCCCCTAGAGTCTTGATGTATTCGATGAGATAAAGCTTCTCTTCATCACTAAGCTTCGTTCCATATTCGTGGCCCACATTGATTCCATCTACATCGATTTTGTATGTAGTTAGCTTCCCTTCTACATAATGTTTAACATCTTTGTTTTTATCATCTCCGTAGTTTTTATATCCTAGGTTTTCAGTATCATAATCTCTCGTTCCTACGTAGAAGCTCTTCTCACGTTGTGCTGCTGGTGTAAGTAGTTGCTGGATTGTTCTAACTGAACCATTGTGTAGATACGGAGGACTAGCCCATACTCCATTGAGAGTTCTAGCCATATAGCCTTCACGAGCGTTGAACCATTGTGGATTTTCCATCTCGTAGCTACCTCCTCCTGAGTCTCCACCATTAGCGATAATTCTATTGAGCGATAGCCGGTAAACGCTAGCCGTTTTTAATTCAATTGATTTCAGAACTCCCTCCCTAAGCTCCTTCTTTTCTTCACCATTAAAGAATCGCCACCTTTTAGGATCAGTTTTTACATCTCCTATAGGTATCATTTTCCCTTCAGGACGGTCATGACAACTCAGGCAATTTTGAGCAAAAATAGCTTCTCCTTTTTTTGCATGATCAGGATTAAAATGCTTAGGGAAAATTTTGCTGAAATTAGGGATTTTGATCTGCTGGTAATACATATCCGCATTATGAATCTCATCAATTTTAGCTTCTGATTCATACCCTCCTACATGGTTTGGGCTACTCAACGCTCCTACAGCCATGGCTTGTAAGTAGTTTCTCTGCATCAGAGAATTTGTATTTCCATCATAATGAAAATGATACTCTCTTGAATCTGTGCTCTTAGTTCTAGAGTAATAGGAATAGGAAAATAAATTAGGAATTTTGGTCGGCGCTGGTTCAAAATGCTCCATTACTACATCTGTATTACCACCAACAAGAGCTCCTAGAACAAACCAAGCATCATCTCTTCCTGGACCGATATTACCAATTTTTTCTATTACAGGAAAAGCCCTATCTGCATACTGTTTCTGGGATAACAATAATTTCAACAAACTGCTCGAAGACTTCGAAGTGTTACTCCATTTATCTGGAACCAAGAGCTTCTCTGAATTTTGACAGAAGTCAGAGTCTGAATATTTTTTATAGTAGCTAGTTTTAGCCTCTAATTCATCTTTAAAGAAATCAACATTATCCTCGTTACCTTCTTCATTGTAGTAGTCTTCTAGGATTTTCTTTTTCTTGAGTAATTCTTTCAAATACACCTCTTGAAACAATTCTTCAGTATATTTCTCACCGCTGATTGTCTTTTTCAGCATTTCAGCTACTGCTTGAGAACGAGCTAATTCACGAGCCTCATCTTCCACCATCTTTTGCGATTCTGCGCTCATTACTCCATTACTATCAGAGGACACAGGTCTTTCGACAGGATCTTTCCCAAATTGCGACTGGATTTTCTCTATGTCAGCCACACTTGTATTTTCTGGTGTGTATTTTTCTGGTAAGTCATTATTTTTCATTAGACGTATCAGAAAACCAAGCAGCTTAACCGGATTCTTAAGATCATCGATAGAATCATTAATAACATGCGCCCATTGACCTGAACTCGTCAAATTACCACCACCTTCTACATTATACAGCTGATCATCGACTCTGATTCTCCCTGTGTGGCAACTGGCACAGTTCATCGAACTAATCTCATATTTGCCATGCTGCGCTACACCTATTCCAAGCGGCAGTCCATGAGGATTTTCAGTAGTCACAGGTTCTACCAAGAACCCAAAATGTTTCATTTCTTGAATAAGCGGTTTACCTGAATACTTGCTATAAACATTTTTCAAAATGAATAAAGGAATCTGCTTCGCTCCTTGATCTCGGTGGCGATTTGCTTCAGTCCCTTTATTCTCCACTAACTCCTTCGCCTCTTCTGTTGGCGGTGGTGGGGGTGGGTCAGGCCAGATAATATAAGTGCCCACTGACACAACTGGCAAGACAGCTAACCATTTTATTTTGGAAGAATTATTTTTAGACATAAATCAAAGCGTAAAACAAACGATGAACCAGACAAGGTATTATGCCTGTTTCCAAAAAAGAAACTCTCAGCTAACGACCTAGACTAAGTCTAATTTAGATCTGATAATTTGAGTGAGCATTCTAAAAGAAGAGGAGCTGCATTTTGCAGTCAAGACACTTTCTCATTACATGATTTGATGAGAAAGTTCCCTTATCATAGAAGCGTATTCAGACAGCTTTTCCTCAGTGACCTTTAGCTCATACCACTTTTTAGCTTCCTCCTCACTGAGGTGCCGCTTCATATTGGCTAACATCATGGTCACACCGATGATCTCGGGACAGAGAATATCATGTAGCTCATGCCCTAACTTGACATTACTCTCTGAAAAATCATCACTCAGCCCCTTGATGCTTGGTATATCGATCACTACGACAGTTCCACTTGAATCCGGCTTATCTAGCCATTGAACTGCCCCATTAAATTTCTCCACTCGGGAGCGCATGTTACCGATTCCTTTGCCATTCTTACTAGTGATTGATTCGCTCATCCCTATGCCATTGTCTGCAATCGTTATTTTCAGCCCCTCATCTTGGTAAATGACTAATATCTGAATCATCCCCGCTTTACCATGCTTCACAGCATTACTACATGCCTCCTGCATCACGCATGCCAGCTCATTCTGGACAACACACGGAAGTGCTATTTTCTCTCCGAGCTCATTAAATGTCACCACCATCCCCATAGAGTCATGACGCTCTCTAAAACCGTTTGTCCATTCTTCAAGAGTCTGTTGATGAGTCCTACATTTTACATTAGCTACTGTCTCTGTCAGATTGTTCATCATCATCCCCAAAGTAAAGCTCGGTTCATTATTCACCGCATCATCTTTCCACCTTTCGAGTTTTTTAGATGCAGACACAAGAAACCCCTCGAGCTCCTCGAATAAATGTTGCACTGATTGGTAGATAGCTTTGTTCATTTTAATGAAGTGTAGGCTAGAGATGAAATCATATCTATTGAATTAGTCTCTGAATGCTCTGCTACAGGCATCAGGGAATTCCTCGGTGAATTAAAATGTCTCAGCTCCTTCGCAGTCTCTCTTGAGAGTCTTATTATGGAACGAGCGTCTGTTTCAGATAATGTCATTTCAATAGGGGTTTGTTAGAGTATAATTGATTGAATTAATAATGTATAGAATTGTTTATCGCACCTTATAGCCACTCGTTTCGGCTTGTTTACACAGGCTTTCTAATCGATCTCCAGCTACTAATCTAATAGCAGGCACACCACTCTCCTCCAATGCTTTTAAGCATTGCATCAGAGTTATTAGCACTACCTGTCTGTAATCGTGTTCGTCCATTGATCAATTTCACTTGAGTTTGCACTCAAGCAAATTTCAAAGTAGGAATATTTTCACATCAAGCAACAATAAAATAATGATTAGACAATTTTCCAAGACTACCCTAGTCTTTTTTTGTCGTTAGAGAGGTTCAATTTCTCTAACAACAAAAGCCATTCATCACATGAGTAGATTAGCATCAGCACTAAAAGTAGCCATTGAACACACAGGTAACACACGAACGCAAATTTGCGAACGCTGTGGAATTGAACCAGCAGCTCTGTCTAAATACCTCAATGGGAAAATCCTACCACGTAAAAATGTGCTCTCTCAGATAGCCGATGCTCTACCAGCGAAGCACCGTGCACAGATCTTTCTAGCCTACGTTAGAGATCATCTACCTGAAGAAGCGGAAGATTACATCTATATCAGCGACACAGCGCACCCAGACCTACCAGACCAAGCTACCACTAAAACCAAGAGCCAACTCCCAGCAGAAGTAGAAGAGGCGTTCACAGAACTCAGAGATCTAGCATCTAAAAGCCCCACAGTAGCCAACTCCATCCTCACTCTATCTAGAGTCATGCTAGGAGTTGACCTTGATAAGGTGAAATAGGCGCCTTTGGCGAAGTTTTAGGTTTGTTGTTTTAAGTTTTAGACTGCCGGCTAGTTGTTCCATCATACAGGTTCCGTAAATTCAGTGCTTTTCCGTGGTTCAAAAGCTCCATCGTGCACCATTCGAGAAGATTCGTGCACATTCGTGGTAAAGCCTCCAACAACCAGGCTCTAAAATTCTGTAAATCATGTTAATTCTGTCTAAACAGCACCGTCGTGCACAGAAATACAGTAAATAGCTCATCAACTGTAGTTTTAGATCCTTAGATCTCCACAAATTGGTCTCATCAGTCCTATTAGTCGTATAAAAAGGCAACCCCGTGGGTGAATCACCCACAAAAACATTCAACAAAAGATAATAAACAAGCTTAGATACCGTATAGAAACCCGATCAAGCACCACAGAAAAACAAAACACAACAAACTAACCAAAAATAACTTACACAAACATAATAAGAACACAACTCAATGTGTCACATTTGGAAACATGTCAACAAATCACATTTATCTTGAAATAAATCACACTTGATTGCAAATTACGTTCGTTCAAGGGACCACAACAAAACTCAGGCTCCCAACTCAACAACTAAACATAACAAAAATATGAAAAACGAATTAAAGAAATTCCTTACACTCGGTGCAGCACTTGCAGGCTCAGCCCTCATGGTATCATGTGACGGAGACGACGTAACAGTAGCTCCTCCAGGAACGACTACTATTGAACCAAATACACAGACTGTAACGATTCCTACTGGCCCTGAACTTGCCGGACAAAGCTTTTCCCAGTATGTAATTGCAGGTGCTGACAAAGCTGCTCTCCCTGCAGGATATAAACTTACAGGTATCGATACGTTCGCTGACGCTAACACAATCAATATAGGGGGAACACTATTTGACTTCACTAAAGTTGACTCTTCTACGGGATTTGCACTACAAAACCTTGCACCACAGGCTGGTCACGCAGGAGCAACCACACAGGCAGTGGTAGATGCAACCTTGACGAACCTCCCAGCAGGCGTTTTGACACCTGCCCATGTAGACGCAACTCTCGCAAATACAGTTAACACTACAGCTGCTCACTCGGTCGCAACAGGAAACACACCACTTGCAGGCTTAAACGATCTAGAAGACGCTCTAGTAGCTATATCTCAGAACAACCTATTACTTGCCCAAGTAAACGCCCTTCTCACAGGTAAAGGCAATAACGCTGGAGGATCTTTATCTATAGTTGGTATAGCACTTCAAGACTCTAATGCAGTAGTGCTAGAAGTGACTGGAACTGATTTCAATGATATCACCAAAATTGATAATGCTGATGCATCAAATGCTTTAGCACGTAGTCTAGGAGTAGTATATGCAGCCACACCATTAGACCCGAATCATGTCGACTTTGTTGGCTACATGACAATTCTTGATTTCTATAATACTAACATCGGTTACCAGAACGGTAGTTTGGAAAATGACATCAATCAAGCAGTTACATACCTCAACGGTCTTAAAACCGATATTGCAGCAGCTAATGCCGCTCTTCTGAACGCAGTAAACAATGATGCAAATCTATCTCAGTTTGCTGCAGTCAATGACTATGATATTACTTTTACTATTGATGAACAGTTCGGAACTGATTTCTCAATCTCTAGACAGGGTAACTTCACATCATCTGTGACCTGCACAATCCCTTCCATTGTTACTCTTACAGCAGCAACAAATGGCTTCAATGTAGGAGATTCATACGTTGATGCAGCCACTACTACTACTGTAAGCGGCTCTAATAACGGCGCATTCACAATCCAACAGGTAAACCCTTAATACAAATAAAGGTTAACCTATTTAACAAAAAGGGCGACAGTCACACTGTCGCCCTTTTTTTCCCCTTAAATAAGGAATCACTTAGCCCTCACCCATCGAGAACAGCTCCAACACAAGTAAAACATCCACCCATAACGTAACTCCCCTCCCCCCCCACCAAGGAACCACTACAATCCCCGATGTCATATAGGTTTAAACCCTACACATCAAATCACTCACAACACCAACAGAGAACACAGTCAACTTGATAAGAAAGACTTACAACAAACTTTCAAAAATAGAAACAAGCCCCCTCTTAAACTAAGCCACATCATATTCTGACCTATTGATATAATTTCCTCATGAGAAAAATATCAATCACAGAAATACTATTCGTCCTTTTTACTCAATTAAGCCACGCTCAAGGGAGTTATTGGAATCACACAGAAAACCAGGGTGATGTATGGGCATGTCACGCATTCTGCGCCACTGGACTGGTAGAAGCAAGTTACAAGAAGGAGACAGGCCACTACATGGACTTATCAGAAGCAGACCTTATGCTAAAGCACTTCAAAGGTAGTCACAAAAACTGGGACAACTCACTTAGAGCCTACCTCACGAAAGGCTTAACCACCCAGAACCCAAGATCATTAGAGACTGGAACCATAGCAAAGAGCTTTGCCATTATTAAAAAGCAAGGGGTCGCCTATGAGAAAGAAATGCCTTATTCCCCTACCTTTAGCATGGACTTCGGAACGGTGATGCAGGTCATGAGACACGAGTATAAGGCCTTTCAGACCGAAATGAAAACTAGCAGTTCCAAAAGAGCCAAAGTTAATCAAATACTACAAAGTCACATCACACTCATCAAAACCAAACGGGTCCAAAAACTACTAGAGAAAGAAGCGATAAACTTGCAGAGCCGCAGGGAAGTGAAGAGCTTTCTATCTCACTATAGCCTAAAACAAGATAAAGGCAGCACTAGTCGAACCAAGTTAATCAAATTACTCCAGAACCAGCCTATCGCAGTAGCCTACAGAATAAAAAACAAGCATGGCCACCTATTATCCATGTCACATGTTTACATCATAGAAAGCTACAATCCAAAAACGCATAAATTCACCATAAGGAACTCAGATAAGAAAGGCTACTTTGGCCATAAAGGGGAATCTACAGAAGACATCATCAAACGAATCCACACGATCTACTATCTGAAACGAAATTAAACCAACAGAATCGTAGGTGCCCCACCCACAATCAATTAAGAAAAAACATCAAATAACTACAGCACCCAAAAGAACCACATCTTCACCCACCGCTGAAAAAAAACAGCAAAACAACACAAACAACTAACTAGCTATAAACACAATACAACTTTATTTCCAAAAGTTATATTACCCCAAAAGATCATCAAGCTTGTGAAGACTAAGCTTATCTCAGCATACTTCTCAGCATAACGAGTTGTAAATCTATCTCGCTTTAGCAACAGCATAGAAAAAACCAATGAATACCACTCTGCATTACTAATAAAGACACGAAAATTCGGAGGAATAAATAAGCCATGAAACTCACTAGAAAGATAAAGCAGCTGAGACGCTCTGATCAGGAAAAAATCCCTTTTACTCTGGTGACTTTGCATGTTAAAAATTCCCTCATGAAATCAATGTGTCACAAGATAGCAAACGCTTCTTCGGCTGAACTAGAGTCAAAGCTACAGCGACAGAAGACACCTTCTGCTATCCCAGCCTTTCTATCAAATGGTGTATACGCAACAGCATGCTTACTGACTATTACTTCATGCGCCTGGATGAAGCCTGCCAACAAACGTGTGGCAGAGACTCGTGATGACATCAGTAAACGATTTCAAAAAGAACTGTATCGCCAAGAAAATAAGACTAACCAAGGAGCTCTGAAGATCACTTGGCAGCAGGGTCTGAATAAAATGTATATTCATAATCCGGATCTTATCCAAGCCGACTACCGCATAGCCGATGCCAAACAGCGCCAAAAGCAAATTTGGCGAGATATGGTGCCAGGCCTAACTCTCGGTGTGAACGATTCATTTACTCTCGGAGAGCTAGGTGATGCATTTGGCAATCCTACCTATAGAATCAATAGTTACCTGTCTCTAGGAAACTTGCTAGACCTCCCTACTCAAGTCTACGCTCGCAGACTAACCTACATGGGATCCGAGCTTCAGGCTGAGAATGTTATGCGCCAGCAAGTCATTGCCCTCTATCGCATTTTCCAAGAACAGAGACTACTTAAGCTTGAAAAGCGAGCAATCGATCTCGAAGGCGAGCTCGTCCGAGGAGTGACAGGTGCAGAAAGCTCTGAAATCATCTCCATGAAACTAAAGCACCGTGAAGCTCTAGAAAAATGGGAAGAAAACCACGACAACTGGAACACCAAAGTCGGTGACTTTTTCATGACAGGCTACGACACGATTGACCTCAAAGCCAACGGACTCCCAGACATTTCCTACATACCTAGTGACCTGAACTTCACCAACACCAGCCGCTGGGGGCTACTCCAGCTCAACCTTCTCGCTCTCGAAGAAATAGCAGAGAAAGGCCGTGTTCTAGACACCTACTTCCGCTACCTGCCACAAGCAAACCTCTCAGTATCCGCCCCCCCACTCTATAGTAACTCTAGTGGCCAGAGTTTTGATGCGAAACAGATCCGCCTCAACCCATCCGTATATTGGAGCTTAGACTCTCGTGGACACATCGGCCGACAACTCGACAGACTCAAACGTGAAACTCCACTCAAGCAATGGAGAAAAGACAAACGTCAGCGAGAAGAAATCAAAAAGTTGCTAGATGGTCGAGATGCTCTACAAGAAGTCCAAGAAGAATTAGCAAACTTAAGAAAAGCTATGAATGGTTATCGTGTAGCAGTCAAATCAGGGCTAGTGAAAGACCCTGAACAGGCAATCCGCACCATGCGTAGCCTCCGAGAACGTGAAGTCAGATTAGCTGCCAGAGAAATCGAGATCTGCTCATCGTTCTGGCTCATCGACGAAAGCCGCTGGCGCCCTATCACCAAACGTTGGTTAGCCACTCGTAAAGACCGAGCTCGCGTCCGTGAACAATTCACTAAACAGAAGAAGAAATCAGTTCTAAAAAACCTCTAATCTTTCCACTAAAATCATGAAATCTATTTCAATTATCACCTTCATTCTAGCAGGAATGCTAGCAATATCACTAATGAGCTGCGACTCAGACAAGGCCACCACTACGATCACCGTAGAAGAGAAAAAGAAGGAAATCATCTGGGACTGGAAAGCATTCCCACAAGCCTCAGTGCTCTCACTCAGAAACATGCCACTCGACATCCAGCCTAAGCAATCCTTCCAGATTAAGAGTGAAGCCAGTGGGATTCTTACCCTAGAAATCACAGAGAAGACATCGACAGTCAAAAAAGGTGACGTTATCGCCAGAATGGATGTCGATACTCTCTCAGAACAGGAAGAACGACTCAAAATCCAAGAGGAAAAGCAATTGCTCAGCGAGATGAAAGAGGAAAAACTAGACCGCCCAGAAAAACGTAAAAAAGCTCTAGAAGACCTCAAGGAAGCAAAGCGCAAAGTAAGGTTGGTAGAGATGATTCTGAAAAACCCTGCAATGTCAGAAATGTCTCAAGAGCTGTTTGGGCCAGGGTTTGACAACATTAATAAAGAATCTCTCAAAGAAGCTCAAGAGACTCTTAAACTAGCAGAAAAGAAGATGGCATGGGCAGAAGAATTTGAAGAAAGACTCCGTGAAGGACAGAAAAGAATCGAAGAAATGGACATGGCGAAAAACAAACGCCAACACCAAGATGTCAAAGACAGATCAGTATACACTGCCCCATTCGATGGTGAGCTCCGCCTAGAAGTCAACCACATCAAGGATCAAGTCGAATACACTGTCAACGGTCGTGAAACGATTGCCACTCTAAATGATTACGAAGAAATCTACGCTTACCTCAATGTAGCCAACGCAAAATGGGTCAGCCTCCAGCCTGAACGCCTCTACATCCAACTCACTGACAAGAACAGAACGTTGATGAATTTCCATGAGGACATCATCGCTAAAGACAAACGCACCCAGAAGGAAGAACGACAGTATATCTTCTCTATCCCACTTAAATCCAATGAATCACTCAAACGACTAGCTGGCACAAAGATGCAAGGTGAGCTACTCTATAAGCTACCTGAGTCATGCTACATCGTTCCAAAGTTTGACCTTTCACTATACTCACTAGGTAAAACTGAGTCACTCGACTGGCAAACTATCGTCAAAGAACTCTGGCCTAGTGCTCAGGTTCTCGCTGAAGGCCGTAAGCATCTCGCTATCAAATTTTGAACAATGAACTATCACCAATGAACGATGAACAATATACTAGTTGAGAAACAACCCAGGATATGAGAAGGCGTATGCTGTTGCAGTTAGGATTGTAAATGCTTATTAGCATCTTACTACTATCAAAAAAGAATACGTTTTATCTAAACAGCTGCTAAGATCTGGAACCTCTATAGGAGCCAACCTGAGTGAAGCTAAAGCAGCAATATCTCTCAACGATTTATCATCAAAAGTCTCAATCGCATACAAAGAAGCACAAGAAACTAAATACTGGCTCGATCTGTTAAAAGACACCCACTACATAAGCTTAGAATCTCACAGCAGCCTATACAAAGACGTAGACGAAATCAGTGCCATCTTATTCTCAACTCTAAAAACCACCAGAATCAACAAACAATGAACCAATTCATAAACACCCAAACAGCAAACCATTGTTCATTGTTCATTGCTCATCGCTCACTGTAAAAAAATTATGTTATCCTGTCAAAATATCTACTACCGTTACTCTAGGCGAGCTCCTTGGGTGCTAGAAGATTTTTCGCATGATTTTGCGCCAGGTATTCACCTCATTAAGGGCTATTCAGGCTGTGGTAAATCCACCCTACTCAGAATACTAGGCGGATATCTCAAGCAACAAAAAGGCAAGGTCAACGTAGATGGCTACCGTAAGAATAATACCAAATTTAAAAAACAAGACCTAGGCTTCGTCTTCCAACAACTGAACCTCCTCCCACTAGCCAGTGTGCGGAGAAATCTCCACTTAGCTGCATCACTAGCTGGTGTGAGCAGACAGACTAGAAACGAAAATGTGGACAAATACCTCAACCGTCTCGGTCTACAAGATTTCAAAAAACGCCTCCCTAAATCCATGTCAGGTGGTCAGCAACAACGTGCAACAATCGCACGAGCACTGATCAAAGAACCAAAAGTGCTCCTCTTAGATGAGCCGACCTCTGGACTCGATGACCTCAACACTGAAGTCATCATCAAAGTGCTTAAAGAATTCGTAGACGATGGCAACCGAGTCGCCATCATCTGCACACATGACTCAAGACTCGATCCTCTAGCAGATGATATCCTCGATTTTAACCGCTTCCTACCTATGGAAGGACACTTGGAAACGCTGGCTTGAACAGCCTGGCAGTATCCTAGCACGCTCAGTTGTCACCATCATCATGGTGAGCCTCTCAGTGCTGCTACTCGTCGGCTTCAGAATGCAGATCGAGAAACTTAGATTCGAAGTCGAAAAATTCGGCCTCGATAACCTCCTCGTGATCGAAACCGTCACTCCGAAAGATATCGCTCAGGGTATCCCTGCTGACAGATTCCGCAGTATCAAGAACTGGGGAAATCTCTTCACTGCCAAGAAGATGATCGCCTACGCGAGAAGTAGTAATGGCAAAAACGCTAGTGTAGTCGCTTACTCAGATGATGATTACCGCGGACTACTCCCCTACCTTAAATACGGTCATGAAGTCTTCGTCCTCACCCGTAGTCATCCTCAGGGCCTAGTCTTAGATTATGATGTTGATGACCAAAACTTCAGCTGCGTAGCACTAGAACCTGAAGAGAAAATTTCCCAGCTCATTCAAGGAGACACCCTATTCATCCCTATCAGTTACATCCCGCAGATAGCGAACAGAGGCTACTCGATGATTTATTATCTAGAGCGAAATCCTGATTCTCCAAAAATTTCAGAACTGACAGATGCAATCCAGCTAGTCATTCGTGCTGATGGTAATGGTAAAGTGGATATCAAAAGTGCCGAAGCGATCAAGAAACGCCTCAACAAACTGGAAAGCCAACAGACTGCTATGCGACTCTGGTTAGCAGCTATCCTCGGTGGAGCTATCGCACTCATCTACGGCGTTCTTTCCGTTCTTGAATTTCGCCAAAGCATGTATGTATCAGCTCTCTTGAAAAGCTTCGGAGTCTCCAGATTCATGCTCGGACTACGCTCGATCTTTGAGAATATTCTCATCGTAAATGCCGTCACTATTGGACTCATCTACCTACTATCTCTCTATCATGATACTATTTTCCAAGCTCTCCGAGTCAAAGCGACTAGTGACATCGACTCTCTTTACTGGGGCCAAGAAACTTACTGGATCATAGCAGCAGCTAACATCGGCGTCCTGATCAGCTCGACTCCCGTATTCTGGGCACTGCGTAAGCAAGTAGGAAGTATCCTAGAATAGTATGACTGATCAAGAGCATCATAAACTCAGCCTACCTCAAGTTGATCACAAAACTTGGTTCGCCCTAACTTATACAGCTCTCATCATGTCTTTACTATATTACTATGGTAAATCAGACAACAGCTTAACAATATTCCCAGAGTTTTTTGCGAGCATAGATGACATACCTACACGTTCATTCTATACTAAAACGTATTGGATGACCTTCGGTCTCATCATCTATTTCATCATTCCTTGGATCATCATTAAGAGTAATAAGGAGAAACTTCGTGATTATGGGCTACGCCTACCTACCAGCTACTCCCATCTCTGGATCTACGCTGTGATGCTGGTGATTGTCATTATTTTAGCTTACTTTGCTTCATTTAAAATGAGCTTCCAGATGAAATACCCCTACTACAAGTATTTCCAAGAAGCTCCAATGCTATACGGATTATTCTGGATAGGCCGTGCCATCCGATTCTTCGCTCTCGAGTTTTTCTTCAGAGGCTACCTTCTATTTAGCCTGCGGCCTAAGATGGGTGATTCTGCATTCTTTGTCTCCATGGTTCCATATTGCATGCTACATTTAGGCAAACCATTCCAAGAAACCATTTTCGCAATCATTGGAGGCATTATTTTCTGTTGGATAGCAACTAGAACTAAATCTATCTGGGGTGCAGTCGTCCTACACGTGGCTCTAGCAATGGCAATGGACTTCTTCTCCATAGCCCAAAAGCTAAACTGGATTAGCTAGAAGAACATCAACGCTCACTGTAGTCATTCTAAGTTACATAGTAGCTCCATCGTCCACCCCATCTAGCAAATGACCACATGCTAAACGATAAATCCTAAATCCCCTAACTCTGCTTATCGTATAGACTGCGGTAAATCCCACAGGTTTCATAGATTTCATCATGAGATCCATCTGCTACTATCTTTCCACCATCCGGAGTCTTAGCAAAAACTAAGATTCGTTTAGCATCACGAATCGAACTGAATCGGTGCGCAATCATAAAGGTAGTGCGGCCTTCACTCAAGTCTCTGAGCGACTCCTGAATCTGCGCCTCACTATCAGTATCTAGCGCACTAGTCGCCTCGTCTAAAATCAATATAGGAGCATCCTTCAAGAACGCTCTAGCGATCGCTACCCTCTGGCGTTGCCCACCAGAAAGCCCTTCACCACGCTCACCAAGCTCAGTTTCGTAGCCATCTGGAAGTGATAGTATAAACTCATGCGCACTAGCATTCTTAGCAGCAGCAATCACAGCATCTCTATCAGCCTCAGGTTTACCAATCAGAATATTCTCAGCAACAGTCCCTCTAAAGAGCAGAGGTTGCTGGCTCACCAAGGCTATATTATGTCTAAGGTCATGCTTTCTAACATCTCCTACAGAAATACCATCCACCATCACATCGCCCTTTTGAACTTCAAAAAATCTTGGAATCAACGAAACCAATGTAGATTTACCTGCGCCACTCTCACCAACTAGAGCAACAGTTTCACCTGCATTCACAGTCACATTAATGTCAGATAAGATCACATGTTCACCGTAACTAAACTCACAATTCCTAAAAGTAATATCACCTTTCACATTACCTAGATCTTTAGCATCCTCAGGATCTAGGATCTCTTCCTTGCTCAGTAACACAAATTCTAATCTATCCAGAGCAGCCTCACCCTCTTTAATCATCGAACTCAGATTACCGAGCTTCTTAATCGGTGCATAGGCTGTGTAGAGAGCTACCAATAAGGGTAAAAATTTATCCAATGTCAGGCCCTGCTGCGAACCAAAGTAAATCGCAATTCCCACACCTACTGCTGAAACTATTTCCACACTAGGGCTGATCAGATAGCGATACTTCAGCACCCCCATATTATGCTTTAGAAATGATTCAGTATTTTCCTTAAGCTTAGCCACCTGATCATCCTCCATCATGTAAGCTCTCACAGTCGGCTGTGATGCGAGGTTTTCAGAAACGACCGCAGATACATCTCCTTGCTTCCCCACCATTAAAGCAGCCTTTTTAGCAAGACGCTTAGTCAATGATCGAATAGGAAATACACATAGCGGAACAGTCATCAGACCGATCAACATGAAAAACACACTGCTATCCTGCAGCGATAAATAAATCAACACACCGATAGAACCAATCAAGGCACCTGGTTGCACCACCATTTCAAAAACAACTTTAGACAACACCTGCTGCATTAGCATCGTATCACTCATCACCCGACTCAGTAAATCTCCTCCCTTTTGCTTTCCGTGGAAGCCTAGAGAAAGCTTCTGTAATCTCCTGAATACATCCAATCTAAGGTCCTCTAACACCTTCAAGCCCACATAGTTTAAAAGTAACTTACCAAAATAGCTAAATACTCCACTGACTAAAAAGACAGCTGGCAGCATCAAACAAGCCACCATTAGAACATTATTACCTGCAATATAAGAAAGCCACTCTGGAGCTTCTTCTGTTAGCCCAGTCTTCCCATCTGCAAAGATCACAGGGAATACCTTATCAATCATCAGAGGAAAACCAGCACTCAATGCCGCTCCACCTATTAGACCAGCAATGACACCTAGTATCAGCTTAACTCTGACTGGCTTTATATAGTGAAAATAGGGACGAAATCTTTTCATGAATTATTGGCTAAACATTCTCAGTATTCCACCAAACTGCAAGCATAGAATCAATCCCTTATTCAGCCGATGCCTCACCGACCAAACTCATTAACTCCACAGCAATGATAAGTCGACCACCTCGCCACTCTGGACCGAGGATGAAAAGAGGCTTCCCGATGCTTAAAACAGGCGCATTCTTCATAATCTTTTTATCCTTCTGCCAAAACTCTAAATCTAATTTCACTGAGCGGTCAACCACTTCACCACTAGGCTGGAAGCTTATCAATATCTGTTTAGATTGCTTCAGTGGCTTAGCCCAGTTTTCATAGCTTCGTAGAAGCTGCTGACTATCTTCACCTACCACTTTATAATGAGAAAATTTGATTTTCTTAAGCTTCTTCAGATGTTCAACCTGCTTTGCTGACAGCGCTGTTAGACCTTCACCAGCCTGAGCCACATCGCCATTAGTTCCGTAGAAGACACTGACTTTCAGCTCGCCTACTGACTCTGCACCCACATCGTTAGTCACACCAACATCTGATGTCTGTGCAGAAAGACTACACACTATCGCTAAAAAAATGCACGGCAAACTCTGTAAAATTAATCTCATGATTGTTATTTGTTACTTAAAATTAGTAGTAGTAAATCGCATCTCTAACAGACTTGGTAAGCATGTATGTCTCTGGCTCAGGATCTGAAACTATATTGAAGATTCTTTCATCTCTAGACCTCTCAGCATAGTTAGCTGGAATTAAGGCTGGAAATACATCATTCGAATAACTCATCGCAATATCCAACTCGTCTGACACAGGAGTTAATCCACTAAGGACGATCTCTGTAGCATCACTTGATTCAGTCACTGCCGCCACTATTCCAGAGTTCGGTAGATAGACACTATTGTTAGTCACACCAGATTTACTATCTGCCAGAGTATTGCTAGAGTTAGATAAGACACTACCAGCGTAGAACGCTGCCACTGCCGCCACTGCAGCAGGAGCCAGCATCCAGCGAAGCTTTTGCCAAAGACCAGGACTAGAAGCATGTTCCAACTCTTGCCCCTTTACGGACTCCAGCGCATTCTCGTTTTCTTCTTGGATTGTTTGAAGAATCTTATGATTAAAAAACTCTGGGTATGGTGGTTCCTCGCTCGCAGGCATACTAGCAAAACACTCATCGTTCAGAGCATCCCAGCCGATGTCACATTTGAACTCAGCATCTAGCTCCTCTGGATTCGTTTCAGCCCAGCTTTCCACTTCCTGTTTTCTATCACCTTCTAGCTCGCCTTCGAGCCAGAGTCTGAGTGTTTTTTCGCTTGGTTTATTCATGGCTTAATATTGTTTGTAGTTTCTTTCTCGCATAGTAAAGGCGGCTCATCACTGTTCCCAGTGAGCACTCCATCACCTCTGCTATTTCTTTGTAGTCCATGCCCTGAACCTCTCTGAGGACGATAGTCTCTCGGTGTTCGGGCGAAATCTTGCTTAAAGCGTCTTCTATCTTCGCTCTTAATTCATGCCCCTCCATTGCCTCGTCCGGTCTAGGACTTAGCTTGGGGGCTGTTGGGGCAGTCATATCGATACGGTTCGCATCCAGCAGCTGATCATCTAGCTCACCTTCTGATTGGATCTTCTTCTTCCTCATCCAATCATACACCACATTGTGAGAAATGCGAAATAACCATGTCGAAAATTTTGATCTGTTTTCAAACTTAGGCAATGCCTTCCATGCCTTGATGAAGGAATCTTGTGCTAGATCCCATGCATCTGCATCGTTTTTCACCATATTCATTATCATCGCATATACCTTTCCTCTATGACGAGTCACCAGCGCATCGTATGCCTTCAGGTCTCCAGCTTGCGCCTTCGTTACTAGCACTGAGTCATCATCTTCTTCAGGGCCATCCCCACCTCCACCAGCATTTATCTGGTCATTAGGTAGGGCTGCCCTCATTATATTGGACGATAGTTTTCGGAAAAAATTCATTGAATCTGCAGAAAGTTTCGATTTATTTTAAATCAGTTAGACTTTGGCCTCTGTCCCTTGACTTGGCAAGGCTTAGATTGCCTATTCTCTTTTTCTTTACCTCCTCCTCCTGCCTCCTATCATTACTCTGAGCATGAGAATACCTACCTACTATCTCTGGAAAAAGATGTCACCGCTAGAGAGTTCCGTTGTCAAAGGCGTAGCCATCGTATTCATCGTGCTACACAACTACCTGCACTGGGTTTCCCCGTCGCCTGAAGAAAACGAATTTCGTTTTAAATCTCACAATGCTCAAGAACTAATCACTCAACTACAGACTCAGCCTTCTGACTCCTACCGCATCCTCTTCTCCTACTACGGTCATTACGCGGTCCATATCTTCTTTTTCCTCACTGGCTACGCCTTCATGATGAAGCACAGAGAGCAATCTCCTCATTATTTTAACTTTCAGAAACGTCGCTGGAAAGCCCTTTACCCAGCGATCATTGCAGCTGCCATTGGCTACTTTATCTACGATGGATTCAGGCTCGGCTGGGCACACACATTTCAGACCGAAGGACTAAACCTCATCCGCCAAGCCACTGGGATTTCTAACTTTATCCCTGATAACATCTATCATCCCATAGGCCCCTGGTGGTTCATTGGCGTCATTCTCCAAGCTTACCTACTACTACCCCTACTCATAAGATGGACACAGCGACACGGAGTCAAAATCATCTACGTCACCATCATCCTATCCTATCTCTGCCAATATTTTATTAGAGACTACACTGATCAACAGTTCGATCTCAACCTCTACCACACCATCCTTGGCCATCTCGATGTCCTAGGACTCGGCATGTTATTCGCCTACTCAGGCACATTTAAAATCCCTATCTGGGGAATAGCACTAGCTATCATCATTTTTTTCATTTCTAGCCTCTCCGCTCCACTCTGGAAGTTCTCTGACCTCATCTTCCTGATCGCATTACTCCCACTGCTACGCCAAATCAAAGCCACAGGCAGTCTCGGCAGAGTATTAACCTTCCTAGGCGGGCTCTCCATGTATCTATTTCTCTGCAATGGCTACCTCCGCAGACCATTAATAAATATAGCCACAGATACGCCTCATTGGCTCACCTCCATCTGGTCCTCCCTCCTATTCCTAGCCCTCGTCATACTCTGGTCACTAGCTTTAAGATATATTGTAAATAAATTCTCCAAAGTTTCTAACTGACAAACCAACAATATTACGCCAATAGTAAACTATGCACACAGCAGTCTATGCAGGGTCGTTTGACCCCCCTACAAATGGCCACCTCTGGATGATCAAGCAAGGTCTCCAGCTATTCGACCAACTCCACGTCGCAATCGGCTCCAACCCTTCCAAGTCATACACCTTCTCAGTAGAGAAACGCATCGAGTTACTCCGTGCTGCTCTCCCATCCTGCGAAAGACTCACCATCTCACATTTCGATAATCGCTACCTTGTAGACTACGCAAACGAAGTCGGAGCAGGCTATATCCTCCGAGGCATCCGCTCACCAGGCGACTACGAATATGAACGTATCATGCGACACATCAACGCAGACATGGCTCCAGAAATCCAAACAACTTTCCTCATGCCTCCTAGAGACATCGCCGAACTTTCATCCAGTATGGTCAAAGGTCTCATCGGCCCTGATGGCTGGGAAAAGACCGTCCGCCGCTACGTCCCTCCTTCTGTTTTCGAAGCATTAGAGAAACTTCCTTCATAATTTCTCCCTTCATTTCTAACATTTTTAACTCTCAGACGTCTAAACCATCACATGACTCACGAAGAATTCGCAGACATCATCGCCAAAGAACACACTTGGATCAGCAGCGTCAAAAAAGAAATGGCCAAAGTCCTCGTAGGACAAGAAGCCCTCATTGACCGACTCATTATTGGATTACTCTGTAATGGACACATTCTCCTAGAAGGTGTCCCCGGATTGGCTAAGACTCTAGCTATCAACTCTCTCTCTGGTTGTCTCAAAGCAGACTTTTCACGTATCCAGTTCACTCCAGACCTACTCCCTGCAGATCTACTTGGAACCCTGATTTATAACCCTAAAGAATCCACCTTTTCTCCAAAACTAGGCCCAATCTTTAGTAACCTCATCCTAGCTGATGAAATCAACCGTGCACCAGCTAAAGTCCAGTCAGCTCTCCTAGAAGCGATGCAGGAAAAGCAGGTCACCATCGGCGACACCACTTACCCTCTTCCTGATCCCTTCCTAGTGCTAGCCACTCAGAACCCTATCGACCAAGAAGGAACCTACCAACTACCTGAAGCTCAGCTCGACCGCTTCCTCCTCAAAGTTCACGTAGACTATCCTTCGAAATCTGAGGAACTAGAAATTCTCGACCGCATGGCTACCACAGCAGACATCACTGAGACCAGTCCAGTCGTCACAGCAGACACCGTCGCCAAGTGTCGTAAACTGGTCAATAAAATCTATATCGACCCAGCAGTCCGCCAATATATAGTAGAGCTAGTGCACACCACCCGTCGCCCTGGCAAGATAGACACATCACTAGCCCCACTGATCCGCTCAGGAGCATCTCCGAGAGCTACTATCAATCTCGCGCTCAGCGCCAAAGCTAGAGCCTTCTCGGAAGGTCGTTCATTCGTCACACCTCAGGACATCAAAGATCTCGCTCCTGACGTATTCCGTCACCGTATTCTACTTAGCTATGAGGCTGAAGCAGAGAACGTCACTACCGATGAAATCATCGCTAAAATTCTTCAACGAGTTGTAGTTCCATAGTCTAAATCCAAGGCTAAATTAAAATCTAGCCCTAGTTCTGGACAAAAAATAAGGGACTTCTCATAGAAGTCCCATTAAAAAGTAGCTCTGAAGCTCTCTATAGTGAGAACTCATTTGCTAAAAAATGATTACGCAGCGATCTCGTAATGTTTTGTAATATCGCAGAAAATCTTATCTCTACGGTGTCTCGCTTGATCCACGTCTCTTGTTTTGAGAGAGAAACGTAATCTTTCTGCTGTAGCGTCTGCTTTATGGACAGTGAGGTGACACCACCAAACTCCCCTATTGTTCCAAAGATGATGGTTTGGATTGTCGTCGTTTACTCTTAATGCCAGTTTTGTTTTCTTGGTTGCCATAGGACTTAGTTGTTAGTTGTGATACAGAATTGAATTTCTGAAATCGGCAATACATTAGTAAATAAAACAAGAAACGCAACACAAAAATAAAAACACCTCACTGAAAATCATAAAACACTAGAAACAAGCAATTTAAAACATAAGAACATTAATCACCTTAAAATGCTATTAAGCAACTTCAACATTCTAGACTCCATATTCTGCATACCTTCACAGCTACTTTTGAATCTTAAGCTCTCATGTAAGTCTATAATCTGACTAATCTGCCCTTGTTTAGATTCTGGCAGGTCTATCGAAGTTTGAGTCAGCCAGTTTCTATAAGTCTGCCCAGTAGACCTAACTCCATATTGCTTCGCCCAGGATTTTTCAAATGCCTTCATCTCCTTAGACAAGACATAATCCGAACTCAGCTCGGATTCACCCCGCTCTACTTTATTACGACGCTTCCACAGCCTCCAGCTATACCAAATAATGACAAGACCACCAATAATGAAGAGCCACCTGTTAAACACAGTGTTGTTCTCCTCCACACTCTTCCAAGCCTGAAAATCCTCTCTTATTTTCTGAAAGCCATCCTTGAAGCTCTGCCAGAAATCCACACCTTCATCTATCTGCTCTACATCCAGCCAGCTAGGAGGAGTCACATCGACCGTTCTCCATTCACCATCGATCCAAGCCACACACCAGGCATGAGCATGTGCCCCACGCACCACCCACATCTCATCATCCTTCTCCCGCAGCACATAGCCCACCGCATAGCGTGCAGGGATTCCTTCATTTCTAAGCAGTAGAGTTGCCACTGTCGCAAAATACTCACAGTGACCACGTCTATCATGCAGCATGAAAGTCTCTAAATCACTTCCTCCATATCCTGCCTCACTCTCAAAATGCATCGCATACTGGAAATGCTCAATAAAGTATAATCTGATCGCAGCCACCTTCTCCTGAGGTGACTCATAGCTTGCCAGCTTCATTTGCTTAGCCAGCTCATCCACCACCTCTTTTTGATATTTATGCACCTTCGTGTCTAGAGCATCATTTGGCTCATTGAGCAAACTTCCACCCAGAGTATCCGTCATGATCAATTGGTAATCAATCACTGTCTCACGATCCACTAGCTTAAGAGACCCTATCGTATTCACCGCTGGAACAGTGTATTCTCCGCTCACATCAGTAACCGCAGCAAACCCTTCAAACGATGGCACCAAACTCTCTGAAGTCTCTGTATTACCCGCACCACGCACCTTCATCCTAGGCGCATCATTCAGACTATCCACTTTAGTTAAATCGACATCTCTAAACACAAACTCTTCCGAATCATCGCCCACACGTTGACCAATCCCCTTCTCAAATGCCTCACTCATATCCTCAAAACCTTCAGATCTATAATCATAGCGCCAGCCTCTCCCACGAAAAACATTATAGTAGCTCATCGTTAAATACTGAGGAACCCAGCCTGATGAATCCACCACTCCATCATCAGCCCACACTCTCCACACGATACTCTCACTCTGCTTCACCTTCCCAAGCTTACCAAGATTAGTCTTCTGCGCTTCCATGTTCGCTCCTCCACCCGCCTCTTCATCATTAAATCCACTCCCATACCTAAGCTTCGTAGCAATCTCATTAAAATCTTTCGCAAGAAACATATTCAAAGCCATCACTAGTAATAATAATGGACCTGCCCAGATCCACTTTTGCCAGCGCATCTTAGTCGAGACCATCACGGAAAAGAGCAGTGCCATAACGATCACCACCATACCAACAATTGCCACCAGATCATGCCTTTCAGAACAACTAGACACCACTAGAACCCCTATAATATAAGGATAACCAGTATTCACTGACATCGGATCACTTTGCCTTCCCTCCTTTAAATCTTGGCGCATTCTCTGCCTGGAAAAGTAAAAGAACGTATTCAAATACATCCGATCCTTCTCCCCATACCTTTGAGCTAGCTCTATCGGCAGAAAGAACAAAGGTGACCACTTAATCATCTTCCAAAAACTAGTCACATCCACCGTATCCATACGAATCAACACCAAAGCCACTGCCACCAGGAAAAGACTCACATAAAACGCCTTCACATACCCTACTTCAGAAATCTTCCAGCGAAACTTCACCCAGCTACGAGCCTCTAGTAGCACCGCCATCACCAGCCCTACAAAAGCCTCCCCCATCATCGCCCCCCAATAAATTACAGCCACCCCAGCCAACAACCGCGGAGGAACTAAAATCGTAGGATCAGACTGAGACATACCTCAACTTACCATAGCTATTTAAACTTAGAAGTTAGAAATTAGATCGTAGAAGTAAAAAGCCCCCATCGTCCACCATTCGTGCAAATTCAATGAAGTCTGAATAATAAAGGCAGATCACAGAAGCCCCATCATCCAAATTACACAGCCCAAGAAAACCATCAACCAAGTTCCGTGCTTTCAGTGCTTTCCGTGGTCAAAAAAAATCCATCAACCAAGCCCATCAACCACATTCGTGGAAATTAGTGGTTAAAAATCCATCCTACACCACCTCAAAAAACCGCAGTAAAAAAGATCACCCAAAAAGCTTCACCAATACAATCCCTAGCCCCAATACTATAACCGCTCCAGCCAGCACAGCAATCAACCTATCCTGCTTCATGATCCTCGGTCTATGTGGAGATTTACTCGGTGGGAAAATAGCACCAGCATATACCATCCCAGCCACTAAACCACCAAGGTGTGCAGCATTATCGATGAAATGAAACCCCAACACACCCATCAGAGCCGTCACCACCACACCTGCGATCAAACGGCGACGAGTAGGCTTAGGCACCAATTTCTTATGCAACAGCTCAAACACTAACAAAAATCCTAACAGCCCCATGATACCACCACTAGCCCCCACACTAGGAGAATCCACCATCTTGAAAGTGAAGTAACCAGCCACTCCAGCTGAAAAGACCATCACAATAATCACATGTGGCCAACGAGCTAGTGACTCCACGCGTTTACCTAGATAACGAATCGCAGCGGCATTCATCACCCAGTGAAGCACATTCCCGTGTAGCAGCGGACCAGTCAAAAACCTCCACCACTCACTACCTACACTGCCAAATTCATTCTTAAAAAGCCCCGCCTTCAGCACACTCTGACCAGCCCCATTGCCAGTCCAGTTCGTGCTACGTTCTAAATAAAGCTGAGCCACACCCACGATAATCATCACAACAACAAGAGCTGAAGTCACCGGAGTATTCTGCTTAGATAGCCAGCTATCAAACCTAGATTCAGCCACCTCTACTTGCCAATCTTCTTCACTAGCAGGCTTCCCCTTCCGCAGCACCTTCCAGCCATTATACAGCGGCACTAGCCCAAAAATCAACATCAGTATCCCGATCACACCCACCGTTGGATTCTGTAGCGACACTAGCACATCACCAGTCACTCGATACGCATTATAAAGAGAATACAGCGCCATCAGACCAAACACGATACAGATCTGCCGACCATTATAAATATCATTCCTCGCCCACTTACTCCTACGTTCCCAGAGCTTCGGTCGTAGCTCCACTAGTTCCTCAGGAGCCACCAAATATTCAGCATCTGGTCCCCAGACTAGATCTAAGCTATGCTTACTAGTTCCGACCTTATCACACAGCTCACTAGCACTCTCAGCACGCAGCTCATTCCCCTTCACATCGAGGAATCCATACAAAGAAAAAACACCAGCTTCAGGACTGCCAGATGGTTTCTCAGAAAACGCATCCGATCTAGCCCAAACTGGTGCTTGGTGATCTTCTTTTACTTCTAAATTATCGATATCTTCTGGCACTATGTCAGCTAGACAGCCTAGAGAAAAATGATTAAGTCCTACTGACCGCTATTTCCTTCTGCAGGAGTAGGAGCAGGAATTTCCGCTGGAGGAGTTGCTTCTGGAGCTATTACACCACCTGCAGCTGCGCCAATTGCCGCACCTTCGAGAGTTGCTCCTGACTGACCGCCAATAAGAGCGCCTACTGCAGCACCTGTTGCAGTATCTCTCTGAGTTGTATCTTCAGCCGCTGGAGCTTCTGGAGTCTCTTCCTGAGCAGGAGTCTCTGGTGTTTCTGAATCTGCAGGAGTCTCTTCCAGAGTCTCGCCTTCAATCGCTTTTTTAACGTCAGCTGAAAGTGAATTGTCATCAGACTCTTCTTCGTCATCATTAAGAATCGCTGCTGCTTCAGAGCTTTGCTTCTCACCATTCGCAGTATTCTCAAGATCGATTGAGCTATTACGTGACTCAGAACCTACCAGCACTGAGATAACGAACGTGATGATAAAGAGTGCTGTGCCGAGGTAAACTGTTCCTTTTTGGAGAACGTCTGTAGTTCTTGCACCGAAAGCCTGATCAGTCATACCACCACCAAAAGCGGCACCAAGACCCTCTTGCTTAGGACGTTGCATTAGAACCACTAGGCAAAGCAATAAACATACTGCAACGTGAATCACTAGGAGCACGGGAGTAAACACGGAAATCATATCTGCTAAAATTGTCATGAGCGGCAGAACATGCTCACAACACCCTCATTTGTAAAGCCATCATTTACCCAAAATCACAGTTTTTTACCCATCCAACACCAAAAACCTACTTTTTCACCTCAGTCACCTTCAACTGATACCCAAAAGGACTAAGTAATGCCTCAGCCAACGCCTGAGATTCTTCAGCATTCTGCTGCCCAGAAATCACGAAATTCCTACCTAAACTATCTGTATTAAGAGAAGCTGCTGAGACAACCTTCCCATCCAAAATGGTCACAATAAGATCACCTCTTTTTAAACTCTTTGTAAAATCCGTCATTCTCTCTCCACCCTTTGCAGTCAGCCGAATATACACATTACCCTTCTCAACCTGATCAGGAAAGGCCGCTTCTATGTGCTCACCTGTTAGAGCTGGTTTCCTACGCACTAGATAATAATGGTTAACAACCTCATCTTCATCATTCATTCTCTCTTGAACTGCTGCCATAAACCCTGGAACAATTTCCTCCTTATCAAACACAGCCTTAGCCAGCTTTGTATTTGCTCCCTCTGGATGCGCACTATGAATAGTCAGGTTGCCTGATGCCTTAAATAAACCCACTACAGCCTCCCTTTTAGCATCGGCAAGGTTTTCAAAAACAGCCTCAATCTTACCATTCTTTAGAATATTGATTTCAGCATTCATAACCATTATAGAACCTAATCTCTCCGTAATCTGGTTCATCAGCCTTTTCCTGCCTTCAACATCCACAGGAACAACCTCCCCCACATCATTCACATTCGGCAATATTTCTACCATCAGAGTCAAATCACTCTTCTTCTCAACAGCAGGCTTCACCTGCCCACTAACCAAACCACCAAGCACAAAAAAACAACTCAACAAACATCCAAAAATCTTCATAAGCCAAAACTCCCAAAAACCACCCCATCCCACAAGCCCCAAGTTTAACGAAGTTTAAACCATGAAACCGTATCGCAGAAGTTCCACAGCCCAAGAAATCCACCAACCCCAGCCCCATCGTGCACAAAAATTCTGTAAATCATGTAAATTCTGTCAAAAAAACCAACCTACCCCCAATCAACCCTAGCAAAATTCTGTCAATTCTCCCCCATTCTGTAAATTCTGTAAAAAAAGCACACCATTCCCCACAAATCCCGCTTGCTTCATCCCTCATTCTGTAGCACTATCATCCCTACAAGAGATGAGTAAACCACTAAACAACGAACGCCTCCAGAAAGCCCAAGAGATTGCAGCTAATCCTTCTGCTTACAAGGTATGCGAAGCCTGCGACTCCATCGTAGGCTCAGCAGCTGTAACATGCGCTAATTGCCATGGTTACAGATTCGACACCTCAAGCACACGAGTTGTTGACCAAGCTATCTTCCTTGGCACTCGTAAGAAAACTTCTGTCACTGCGGCTGACCTAGCTTAATCCGCTAGCTCGTTCAGTCCACATCCTGTCATGTCTAAAACCATAGGTATCACCTTGGGCGACCAATCTGGCGTCGGCCCTGAAGTCGTCACCGCCGCTCTCAATGACCCACGCACCGCCACTTTTTTAGGCGATGACATTTCTATCCGAATTATTGGCAACAAAATCCCAGCCAGTGAAATCACCCACGGCAGCCCCAATCTCACCACAGCCCAAGCCTCGCTCGACGCCCTAGAAGAAAGCGTCCGACTTGCCAACTCTGGCGAAATCGACGCCATCGTCACAGCTCCAGTCGCTAAAGAATGGCTGCACCGAGTAGGATTCCACTACCCAGGCCAGACAGAATTCTTCGCCGATCGGCTCCAATGCAACGACCATGCTATGTGCCTAACAGGCACTCAACTCACCGTCGCACTCGTCACTATCCACGTCCCACTTTCCACAGTTCCTGAGTCACTAAGCACCTCGGAGATAGTCAGAGTTGGCCGTCTGTTAGAGACATTCTGCCAGCGCAGAAAACAAGGTGCAGCTCCACGCATCGCAGTCTGTGGACTCAACCCACATGCAGGCGAAAACGGAGCATTCGGAAACGAAGACATAGAGATCATCACCCCAGCCATTGAGCTTCTCAATGCCAACACAGACGTAGAAAGCCACGTTTTCACAGGACCACACCCACCTGATACTATTTTCAAACCAGCAGCCGATGGTCACTACGATGCCGTCCTCTGCATGTATCACGACCAAGGCCTCATTCCTCTCAAACTGTTAGACTTCGACACCGGCGTCAACACCACTCTGGGGCTGAAAACTCCCCGCACCAGCCCAGACCACGGCACAGCATTCGACATCGCAGGCAAAGGCCTCGCTAGTCACGAATCCATGCTACACGCTATCAAGCTAGCAGCTGAGCTGATCAGATAACTTTCTACCCAAGCACCTTCTCATCATGGAATACCAATACACGCACCATCTAGGCTTTCACATCGCTACCGCAGAAATGTCCCACATGGAGAGCGTCTCCATCGCCATCTATTTCCCAGTAGGTAGCCGCTACGAGTCTCCAGAGGAAAACGGCATCGCCCACTTCCTAGAGCACATGGTATTCAAAGGCACCAGCAAGCGCACCGCTCTCGACATCGCCCTCCAGATCGAAGGCGCAGGAGGCACCATGAATGCCTTCACCACCGAAGACCAGACCTGCCTCGAAACCCGTGGCCCAGCTGAGCTACTTCCCCTCCTCATAGAGATCATGTCCGACATGCTCTGGAACTCAAATTACGATCCAGAAGAAGTCGAGCGTGAGCGTGAAGTCATCGCAGAAGAAATCATCATGTATCAGGAAAACCCTGGTGATCACCTTCATGACCTCCTCTCCGAAGCCCTCTACCCCAGCCATCCACTAGGCAGACCTATCACTGGCACAGAAGACTCCATCTCTAACATCCAAGTCGAAGACCTCAAAAACTTCACCCAGAAGCACTACTATTCAGAAGGCATCACCCTCTCAGTAGCTGGAAAAGTCAAACACACCGAAGTAGTCGCCCTCGCTGAGAAATTCCTGCCTCAACTCTCCGACCATAAAAGCGGCTTCCAGCCCTTCACCCACACACCACTTTCAGTCAGAGCATCGACTCGCCCTATCGTCATTCACGATCAGCGAGACATCGAGCAGACCCACCTAGCCATCGCATTCCATACCGATGGACGCCATTCCGACACTCGTCACATCCTCCGCGTCATGAGCCTCATCATGGGCGAAACCATGAGCTCCCGTCTGTTCCAAGAACTCCGTGAGAAGCGTGGCCTCTGCTACCATATAGCTACCGACTACAGCCTCTATCATGACACCGGCACCTTCGAGATCCACGCAGGACTAGACTCCTCCAGACTCCAAGAAAGCATCGACGTCATTCACCAAATGCTTCGCCAGATTTGCGAACAAGGCTTCACTCAAGCAGAGCTAGACCAAGCCGTCACCTTCGCCACTGCTCAGAGCCGCATCGCACTAGAGACACCACCAGCCCACATGAGCTGGATGGGCGATTCCCTACTCTGCTTCGATAAAATCCTCGAACCAAAAGACTCCCGAGAAACTCTCTCCACCACCACCCTAGCCGAGCTAAAAGAACTAGCCCAGCAGACCTTCAAGCCAGAAAACATGGCCATCGCCACTGTAGGCCCACAAGAGTTCGAAGAAATAAAAGACACCCTAAAAAGTCTAACAGCGTAACAGCCCCACTTCGATCATCAGAGCCTTCATATACCTCTAGCTCAGGCCTGAAAGGCTAATATATAGTCCAGCCCAGTGTGCCGCGAAGCAAGCTCTGGGATGCTCATGGACAAACAAACCAAGAGGCCTGAAAGGCTGACACATGCGGATTCGACCTAATATCATCCAACAAGCATCTATCAGGCTTTCAGCCCTCCCTCATTTGCAAAACCCAATTCCCCATGGCTCCACCATGGGCTGAATTATCTATCACCACTTTGTGGCTGAAAAACTCCCATCCAACCAGCCCCCCAACATTTCCCCTTTGGCTGAAGGCCAAATTCATACCAGCACAGGGAAAATAGCGAAGCTATGCATCCCTGTGTCACGATCCACCAACCCCAGCGTTCGCTGAAAGTGAACCTTATGCTGTAATTGTCACCGAATCCTCAAAGCCCCCTCTATAAAGAACAGACCTAAAACCTCGCCCTACCCATCCCTGTATCATGATACAACTGCACCACTGAATTCCTACACAGCACAATCATCGTAAAAATACCAAGCACAGTCCCAAGCGGAATGCTCAAGCAATTCAGAACAGAAATCACCATACAGAACACTCTTCCTTTCCTCGCCTTAAGACAACGCCCTGCCACAATATTGGTAATCACTGCAGCTAAGATCAATATACCTACCACTAAGTAAAATATCATTAAGCCATCCATCATCGTCGCCATAACGTGAGCTGGCGGAGGACCTGAACTACCTGATGCCCCTGCTGGCGCAGTCATCAAAGCCATCTCCATCACTCTTTTCATCATCACATAATGCGCTAACAATCCAAGAAATCCCAACGCATTCAAACCTGCTATCACATAGTGAAACACACTCAGTAAATTCAAATGCTCTCCATCCTTCATCGTCTGCATCTGAGCTTGTTGCTCAGGCGTCCATTGAGGAGGCTGTGCATATCCTTGCTGCTGAGGGTAAGGATTCTGCTGCTGATATTGCTGCTGAGGCTGCTGAGTAAAAGGATCTTGCGGAGCTGGGGTTTCGTTATTCATTTTTGAGTAGTCTTAAATTATTCAGCTAATGTCCCTTCAGTCACACCAAGCTTCTCCATCACATCCAGATCCTGCCACAGCATGTGACCGTCCGTCTTGCCCTGCATCAGTTGTTGATACGCTTGGATCGTCATGAACGACTCATCGCTAGACTCATTGAGGAAATCAATTCTGAATTTCCCTAGCCCAGCCTTATGAAGCTCATCATAAAATCTCGCACCAGTCTGCGCTCTACCATTAAACAAAGTATTTCTACAGCCCACATCCGCCTTCAGCGTATGTAACTGACCCACTCTATCCCTGAGCTGGACTTCATGCTTCTCACATGGACTACCGCAGTTAGTGTAGTCTGTTCCCTCACTCATAAACGTGCAGAACACACAGTGCTCCATATGGAACATAGGCATGTGCTGGTGAATCGTTAGCTCATACCAGTCCTCCGGTGAGTTATACAGCATCTGCTTCATCTGAGCGATGTTCAGATCGTAAGAAATCGTCAAGTGATCCAGATTCCCCTGTTCCTTGAGAATTTTTGCCGTGATCGGATTCGCACAGTTCAGAGAGAAATCTCCCGTTCTGTAAAAGTCCTCCCTCTCCTTGAAATACTCGATCGCACCCAAGTTACGTATCAACACACCATCAGCTTCCGCCTTATCGATGTATTTGAAATAACCAGTCTCGCTAGGCTTCTGAATCCTCGGAGTAGCCAGATGAATCGTAGCGTCCTGACCGAAATCTCTCACTATTTTCACCGCATCCTTATATCTGCGAATATCTTCATAGTCAGCATAGATCCTCTTGATCCCAGCCTCTAGCGCAGCTTCCACCTGATGCGGATGTCTCGTCATCACACTAAGCTCCTGCTCCACATCCTTCTCCTCACCCATGTCAGGCATCAGATCCGATAGACGATTCTTACTCACCTCATAGGTATCATTTTTAGCAGTCTCTGCCTCCTCAGCTGCATAATCTAGCTTAGTCACCAGACTACGTCTCAGCCTATTCAGAGCAGACATCGGCATCATTACCTCACCGCTTAGCTCATTCTTCACCGAGCCTAGCTGATACACTGTATCGCCTAGTCTTGAAAATTGTTTCTCTAACACCTCTAGCCCCATTGGACGATTCTGTGCCACCTCTAGCTTCTCCTCAGAAGTCACTACTATGTCTCCACAGCTCAGAGTCATCACCCCACCAGCAGCTCCACTCACTACCAGATGCAGCGTCTCCTTATTTGGCGACAGCTTAACATTCTTCCATAGCGCCTTCACCTCTGCATTCAGTTTAGGATCATCTGTCTTCCAGACTCCCTGCCCCACACGCACACGCTTCCAGTCGATGTTTGTATGCTTTTCATGGAACTTCACACGCTTGCCATCCACACGGAAGATTCTTCCGCCTTGCTCTAAATTTCTATCCTCACCTGCATCGAAAACTATCCCGTCACCAGTATCCAACCCAGTCGTCCCAGACCAGTCTAGCTCTATAAAGTTACGCCCCAGACTCGTGATATTACCCACGAATGCTCCACGCTTCTTACCAAATTTACCATGCGTCAGATACGGATGATTCGTTCCCTCTAGCCATCCAGTCGATAGTCCACGGGAGAACGTCATTTCCAGCGCATAGCGGTCTCGCTCAGTCACTGTGCTCTCACGCTGCGCCACCGCATCATCTATCGCCTTTCGGTAAACTCTCGTCACCGCCGCCACATATTCAGGGTTCTTTAGACGTCCTTCTATCTTATATGAAACCACACCAGCCTCAACCAAGGCAGGAACCACATCCACCGCTGCCAGATCCTGAGGGCTCAACAAGTAGCGAACCTCCTCCATCTCCACAGTCTCACCATCCACCACTAGCTCGTATGGCATACGACATGCCTGCGCACACTCACCACGGTTCGCCGAGCGCTTACCGAGCGACTCACTAGTAAGACACTGACCAGAATACGCCACGCACAGCGCACCATGCACGAACACCTCTAGAGGCACACATTCCTTAGGCTTAAATTTACTAATATCTTTCACCGAAAGCTCTCTAGACAGCACCGCTCGATCCAGCTGATAGAGCGAATCCACAAACTTCAATCCCTCAGGAGAAGTCAGCGTCATCTGCGTAGAAGCATGGATTTCCAGCTTAGGAGCCACATGTCTAGCCACCATCGCCAGACCGAGATCCTGCACAATAATCGCATCCACACCACAAAGCTCCAGTAATCTCAACTGAGCCTCCGCAGCCTCCATCTCACTAGTGAAAATCAACGTATTCATCGTCACGAACCCCTTCACCCCATGAGCATGAAGAAACTTCATCAACTCAGGCAGATCCTCCTCCGTGAAATTATCTGCTCTCAGACGTGCATTAAACTTCGGCAAACCAAAAAAGATAGCATCCGCCCCATTCGCCACCGCAGCACGAGCACAGTCCCAGTTCCCTGCTGGTGAGAGTAATTCTGGATCTCTATGGTAGTCTACATTAGGAGCAGAAGAAGCTGGTATCTCAGCTGTGGCGATATTTGTCATAATCGCACCCTATGTCATAGATAGCTCTAGGTCAATGCTAGTGATGGAAGGTGAAAGATAAAAGTTCAAAGGTCAAAGTAAGCTAGCCTGCGGTATTTATCTACTTGCCTAAATCCCACCATCTTTTACTTTGAAAACGCTTTAATAAACGACCTTGTAGCAGCCTTAAAATGAACGAACCAAACCCTTTTTCTAGTCCTCAATCCGAACTATCAGATCTCCCCCATCTGCCAGCCTCAGACACATCATCGATCGTGGTAAAAGTGCTCATGTGGATTCTGTGGGTGATGACATTGCTGGGTGAGAGTATTCTATTGCTTTACGCTTTTATACCCAGATCTGACTCGGAGAAGTGGCAGTTCAGCTTTCAGTGGGTTGTCGCTCTTGCGGTCCTATTAACTGTCGTTCTTGCAATAAGGTTCCTCCTCATGAAAAAGATCCAACTACCTTGGCTTCTACTCCTCGTATTTCTGATAGGTATATTCATTGCCAACATGATCACCACTCTTGGCATGTTTGCGATGCCACAAGGAGGACAATCATTTATACTAATTGGAATAGTCGCCGTCCTCACCTACTGCCCATATTGGATCAAAGTAAAAACCAAGTCGAAACCACTCTAGGTAAATCCAATGAACACCGACGATCAACGCAAAGCCCCAGAAAACAAAGAAGAGTTAAACTCTCTGGTGATAAAATACACTCATGCGGCAACCAACGTTCTAAAATGTGGCACTGGCCAAGAAGGTATCGTCAGGTATTTACGTTATGAAAAGTTTTCGGATGATGATTCAGTCAGCCTCTCCTACCCTCTATTCAACAAGGCAAAAAAACGACTAAATAGAACTCAAATGCCAAAAGCTATCATTGCAATATCCCTGATGCTCATAGGTATTGTCGGCCCCATTATCCTATACTTTTCGAATTTTGGTTTTGTAGTAGCATCTAGTATTCCCATTATTGCAGGCTACGCCTTATGGCGTTCCGTCATCCGAGCTAAGCCACTTCCAGAGGCTAACAAAATATCATGAGATTTTCAACTTGGGTATACTCCTGCAAGCTAGCGACTTTATTATTCATTCTTATTGGCCTAGGAATGCTCTTCGGTGGACGCTACCCACTACTAGAGAAAATCATGATATACGCACTCGTGATCATAATGCCCATTTGCATCATCGGCGCCATACTCGGAATCTATTTAAGCTTAGGAAAATTAAAATTGAAATGCCCATTCTGCAACGTGTTGCCTCATTGAAGCGGACACCGAAAAAAATCTAGTAATGCTGAGAATAGCTCCCGTTGCCTCATAAATGG
>CAKZNV010000206.1 GCA_937132085.1 uncultured Rubritalea sp.
GGTTTAGTTCTTTCTGAGGTATTCTAGAAGGTCTGCTACGTCTTGAGGCTTGAGTCCCAAGTTCTTCACAGATGGCATGATAGATTTCTTCATGTTCTCACGCTTCTTGATGTCTTTCTTGGCGATAGCGTGGTCGTTGCCAGCTAGGTCCTTGATGATGAGTGGATCTGCATCTGCTACGATGAATCCAGATAGCATGGTGCCATCTTTCTTCTCTACATTAATAGTCTCAAAACCAAATGAGATAGCAGAGGATGGATTGATCAGTGAGTCGAGTAGAGCTGAACCGTCAAATTTCTTACCAATGCCTGAGAGGTTAGGTCCGAGGTCCTTGCCCTTGCCTTCAATGACGTGGCAGCTTGAACAAATCGCTCTGCCGTGGAAGAGTGCCTTACCTTTAGCTGCATCACCTCTGAGCTTAAGTAGCTTGCCGATAGATGGTAGTGTCCCGTTGTCAGCAGTGAGGTGCTTAGAGAGGTCGAACGCCTCTTTAGGAACTTCGTTGCTCTTCAGTTTAGCGATGAGTCCGTATTGTTTCCAGCTTGAGTAGCTCTTATTCTTTACCCACCAAGAAGCTTCAGCTTTGGTGTCCTTAGGTCCAACTAGTGCGATTTCTAACATAGCGAGAGCTGCAGGCTTAGTGTCAGCAAATGCCATAGCTGTTAGAGCACGTTTACGAGCTACTAGATCTAATTTCGTAGATAGAGCACGTTGGCGGAAATCTGCAACAGCTACTGGCTGGTGTAGTCTCCAAGCGATGCCTTCGAAACGAGCGTCCCACTGAAGTGCTGGAGAACCGATCTTGTTGCGGAGTAGAGCATACATTTTCTGCTCTTTCTTAGCACAACCAGTTCCTAGAGCTTCAAGATACCAACGGTCCTTGCCGTCGAATTGCTCAGCGATACGAGTGAGGATGTCTTTGCTCTTTTCAAAGCTCTCATTACGCATTGCAAGCGCTACTTCACGGCGAACCGCTGGTGACTTATCTTCTGCAAGTTGTTTGCTAAGCTCATAGAACTTATACTGCACTCTGCGAAGAGCACGGTAGGCTACGATACGAGTCTGGTCATCAGGGTTCTGAAGCAGAGCTTCTACTACTTGTCTGCCTTCGTCATTGATCTGGCTAAGGAGCCAAACTGCTCTCGCTCTGAAATACTTATTGTCATCAGTGAGTAGTTTCTTAAGTGCAGGGATTGCTTTTGCTCCTGCATCCTTGAGTCCAATGAATCCGAGTGATCTTACGTTCACCGCTGGGCTCTTGAGTGCTTGAATCATTCCGTCAATAGTCTCGAGGTCAAACTTAGGATTGTGTGGCTTGAAGCCTTTCGGTGCGATTCTGTAGATTGTTCCGCTACAGTCTTTGTCAGCCATTCTGTGGCCGCCTACACCTGGATCATACCAGTCAGCAACATAGATAGCTCCGTCAGCACCGACTACAACGTCTGCTGGGCGGAACCAGAGGGATTTAGGTCCCTTCTTGTGGCTGTTAAAGAAACTGAAGTTCTTCATCTTAAATCCTGACTCCATAGGAGTAGGGTAGTAACCGAGAACTTCTCTCTTTGCTGATTCACAGCTGAGAAGTAGGCCTTCATAGCGTGAGCCGAGAGCTCCGTTCTCGTAGAGAGCGATACCAGTAGGTGATCCACCACCGTAGACATCTCCTGCAGGGAGTGTGCCTGGGTCTTCTTGTCTCCACTCAGCGATCTGTGTGCGCTGGCCAGGACGGCGATCTGCCTTCCATGGACGAGTGCCGTCAGCTGATGAGAATCCTGCATTGCCATACTCCATGAGCCATGTTGTGCGGCAAGCTGGAGGATCATCGTTGTCATTCTGGAATACATCTCCAAATGAGCTAACAGTTTGCTCATAACTATTACGGAAGTTGTGACCGATCACTGTTAGTCCGCTGCCGTCAGGCTTGACGCGGCAAGCAAATCCACCAACGTATACGAAGCCGTCGTCTGATACTTCACCTGGCTTGTTGAATTTAACACCGCCACCAGTGTATGATGAACCAACACGAGTTACTTTGCCGTCCTTGTCTTTTACTTCAGAGTAACCAGCGTTTCCTTGGTTGAAGTAGTATTCTCCGTCAGGACCAAAGGTCACTGAGTGCAGACTGTGATCGTGATCTACACCACCGAATCCTGTGAGGAATGTCTCTTTTTTATCGACAGCTGGGTCAAACTTAGCATCACCGTCTACATCTGTATACATGAAGAGTGATGGTGGCTGAGAGACGATCACTCGGTTGCCGATTACAGCTACTCCTAGTGGAGCTACGAGGTCTTTGTCTTGAACAAAGCAATGGCTTTTATCAGCTTTGCCGTCGTTGTCGCTATCGGTGAGAACCATGATACGGTCACCTTTAGGGTGCTTGATCTTCATCTTGGTGTTTTTGTAAACGCGGTATTGAACGCCTTCTGCAATCCAGATTCTACCCTGAGCATCTACATCCATGTTAGTAGGGTTGTAGAACATTGGTGACTTCGCCCAAACAGTTACTTCAAGGTCGCCTTCAACGTTGAAATTATCAGGTGCGAGGTGTGTAGATTTCTTTACTGCTTTATCATCTACAGCAAATGCAACTGAACCTTTTCCGCTCCCAGATGGAGAGAGTGCTCCAGTCGCTTTGAATGTGTGGTAGCCCTTTGGTAGTTTGTAGACGATTGTGGAATTCGAGTGAGTTCCGATCGCGTTTGTAACTACTTTGCCATTGAGCATGACAGGAGTCTTAGCTGTGCTTTTTCCGATCTGAACTTGACCGTATCCAGTTTCAGCAGATACCCACTTCAGTTTTGTGAGAGGTAATTCGCCTTTAGGGCCCACTAGTCTTGGGTTGATCCAGTTAGCGTGATCAAAGTTGATGCCGCCTGTAGCTTCATCGACGATCAGCACTAGCGTAGTTTTACCTTTGATGTTTAGTGAGATGTCAGCGGTCTTATCCTTAGTGATGATATCACTGCGGTAGAGCGTGTCCTTAGGGAGTTTTTTCTTGCTGCGTTGCTTGCGCTCTAGTTTCGTGTTGTAGTGCATTTCTTCCTGGGTAGGAGTAGTAGTTACCACTCCACCTTTAGGCACCTCGATCTTAGCGAGCCAAACAAAGGAGTTGAGGATGAGTTTGCGAAACTCATCGTTCTTCCAGTTAGCGTGGTAGTGACCACCAGTGAAACCAAATCCACGACCACCGTCTGGGCGTTCCACGCACCAAAGTAGAGTTTCTTTCTTACCTGCTGCATCCACAATATGCTTCATCGGTCCACGTGGTGAACTAGTTTTACCTGAGCGAGCTTCTTTGTCAGGGATTCCCTGTAGGATGTCAGTGTGCTCAAGAGTCTCTGACCAGCGCATGTTGAAATACCACTCATCTTTGAGTTTGAATCCTTTGCAACCTGAGCAGATCTTATGATCTTTATTGAGGTGTGCGTCACAGATCCAGTGAGGGTTAGTAGAGAAACGAGTTTCATAGTGACCACCGATCCACTTCTTAAAGTAATCGCCTTTTTCACCTGGGTCTACATCACAAGCAAAGTGCATCATACCGAGGCCCATTCCTTTAGCCGTCCATTTGTCTAGTTCCTTAAAGTGATCATTAAGAGGGTGGCGCTTTAGACCGTCTGAATATACGATGGTCGCTGCGGCACCTTCAAAGATGTTAGGATTCTTTGGCCATCCTCCTTTGACGAGGATGACTTCAACCTTATCAGGCATAGCCTCTTCAAGTTTGTTCTTTAACAGTGTGCAACCTGCTAAGAATTCATGAGCCCCGTTGCCATGACTGTCATTCCC
>CAKZNV010000207.1 GCA_937132085.1 uncultured Rubritalea sp.
TTCCTAGATGAAATAGGCGAACTCGGTTCCGATGAACAAGCCATGCTGCTCAGAGCTATCGAAGAAGGCAAATGGCTACCCGTAGGCTCAGACACCGCAGTGAAGAGCAAATTCCAACTCATCGCAGGAACCAACAAAGACCTCCGAGAGCGCATCGCCGATGGATCATTCAGAGATGACCTCCTAGCACGAATCAACACCTGGACATTCAAACTCCCTGGCCTAGCCGAACGCCGAGAAGACATCGCCCCCAACATAGAATACGAACTCCTCCGCTACACCCAAACAACCGGAAACTCGATCAATTTCAACAAAGAAGCACAAGACAGCTTCCTAAAATTCGCCACAAACCCAAGCAGCTCATGGGCTGGGAATTTCCGTGATCTCAACGCCGCCATCACACGCATGGCCACCCTAGCACCACGCGGCAGAATCCGCAGCGAAGAAGTAGAAGCAGAAATCAGCCGTCTAACAGACAGCTGGCAACGCCCTAGCGACAATCAAAATAACCACGATCTAAGCGACCACCTAGCAGAAAAAGAAATCTCACAGATCGATCCCTTCGACCGCCCCCAACTCTCCTACGTGATCCAAATCTGCAAAAATTCTAAATCCATCAGCGAAGCGGGAAGAAAGCTCTTCACCATCTCCAGAGAACTACGAAAATCCAAAAACGACGGCGATCGCCTCAGAAAATACCTAGCAAAATTCAACCTCCAATTCGAAAATCTATAGTCACTTTCCAGCTGGACTAAATATCTTACTTCGCCGCGAGAATAAGACTAATCTACCTTTTTCTTCTCACTGCAAGGAGACCTAGACCTGAAAGAAATAATAGTGAACTAGACGGCTCAGGCACTTGCATCGCAGAAGCAGCTCCATCCCATGCTACACCAGAAGCACCAGCAGATGGCCTATCGTTAATATCAACTCCGACTCCAGGTCTAATAGAACTTAGGTCTAGACCATGAGCGACAGTAGAAGATGTATTTAAAATTGAACCATTATAGGTAACATCATAGCCTGTGCCGATCGAGGCGCCTTGTCGCTCAATCAGGTAACTATCAATCTTGTAATCAATCTTCATGTTTCCAGATCCCATATTGGTGAACGTCACTAGGTGCCCATACTCATACCAATCACCCAGAGCAGGTCTTCCTTGGAAAGTTAAATTCCCTAGACCCAATAAAGAACTACTCTCGTTACGAATCTGAATATCGGCTGATGTCGAGCCACCAATTCCTGATGAAGAAGCAATATGTGCCGTCTCAAGCCCTGCAATATGAATTGAATCATTGGCAGAGTTTCCAAAATATGACCCGGCACTCGAATCGATCAAACCTATCTGATAAATAAAATTTGAAGGTATCGTTGGCTGTGGAGATACGCCAATACTAGACCACATTGATCCCATATCGATTGTCATAGAATCACCAGTAGTAGTAAGATTAATAGTTGCTCCCTTTGCTGTAGCATCTTCAAACATAACCCAGCCACTTGAGTTCAAATCAGCGCTTACAACACCTTCTTCCGAAGCCCATTTTGCTACATTTGTATTCTCTCCACCAGGTGCAACACCTGCAGAACCGCCACTGGTATTACCGACTGGAAGGCCTACCTGATCATACGACCATGTGTAGGCTGTTTGAGCATGTGCTGCACTTACACTTAAAAGGAACAATAGGGGATGTATATATTTCATATATATAAAATATACATCAGGCAGTAATTCTAACAAGAATTAAAAAATTCCTTAATAAACATTAATTAGCATTCATTTTAAATGAGTTTAAACCAACCATAGTAGAAGCTAGATCTCATCACTTCTTTTCTATAAAAAACTTTAAAGAGTGAGAGCAATTGAAATGAAGAATTAGCTATACATTCATGTAAAAAGCAGTCACTACAATTCACAAAGTCCCTTCACCCCCCTTGGTCTTCGATCAAGATAACTACACACCCCCAACTTACTACTACTATGAACAATTTATTACTAATACCTATCTCTCTTCTCTTAACGTCTTTATCACAAGCGCAAAGCGTCTGGAACGGTTCATTTACAACCAGCACAGCTCAAGGAACTGTCCATTTTCAAATTAACACCACTACGGACACAATGACGATACTGAACATGACGGGAAATATATCAACTCAGTATGGTCCTAGTCAAGTGACTACGCTCTATGCTCTAACTGATTATTCTAGTATTGCGGGAACTTTAGCAAACCCTACATCCTCAACATTTAATGTGACAGACGCATTGTTCCAAGGGAATTTTGAGACCGCTCTTGGTATGACGCCAAATGATGGTTGGTATTGGGCATCAACAACCTCAAACCCTGCAGGGCACTTCAATATGCTTCTAGGAGGAACATCTGGTGACATTTTTCAGCCAAGTAAAGACTTCACTGGCAGCCCATCAGCAACTGCTGCTACATTTTCTGTGAATAGTAACTCATCGCAAGGCACAGCAATTAATGACATAACCGCGACTCAAATCGTCCCTGAGCCATCTAGCTCAGCACTTCTCGGCTTAGGAGCTATCGGCCTACTTCTCCGACGCAAACGTTAATCCCCTATTAAGTAATGAGTAGATCTCCTAAACAGGAGACTCACTCTTTACCCGTGAAAAAGGAGTTATTTCTTAAGTGACATTTAAACGACTTTTGACCTTATCGTGAGAAACCCATTTCACCTAACAAGCATCCCTCTTCCATGAGACACTTTAAATGAATAATTGACTTCTTAGGCAACTTAACTATGAGTTGTATTTAAGAAAAATGACTAATTCAGTTTACAGTAACAATGCATTTGGCAGCACCTGCTGGATGGATCTGGCGAGATTACAGTCTTTGGATACCAATGAGGGTGACAAGGCATTAGATGGTATTTACACTAATTACAGAGCCCCTTTACTATTCTTTATTACTCAACAAGGCTATTCTCAAAGCGACTCAGAAGACTTCCTTCAAGAATTTTTTTACTCCCTGATTAAAAACAAAACCCTTTATAAAGCTGATAAGAGCAAGGGCAAGTTCAGATCATTTTTACTAGGTTGCCTTAAGAATTTCATTTTTCAGAAGAACCGAGAACAGCACAGAATCAAACGTGGTGGGAACGCTTCAATTATAGCCATCGACGCATTTCCAGATCTTGACCTAGCTGATCCAGAAAATGTAGATAAAGCCACCCATGAGCATGATCGTATATGGGCTGAGTGTCTCGTAGAACGAGCCTTTAGCACTCTTCAAGACAGAGTTCTAGCAAAAGGCTTACCATTTGATAAGCTAGAACCTCTCATTACAAACTACTCATTAGCCACATTGCAAGAAGTAGCTGATGAGTTAGACTACTCTGTCCCCAAGCTGAAGTCATTGATTTACAGAATTAGGCAACAGTATGCCGGGTGTATAAAGGAAGAGGTGGCTAAAACTGTTTCTAGCTCCACGGAGTTAGATGAAGAACTCAGGTATTTGTTAGATATTCTAGCTAAATAATTTAACTTAGAAATGGAGACGCAATCAACATCAACTTGTGAAAGCTGTGGCAAAAATGTAAAGTCTCACACTGGCAACCACAGGCTATCTTCACTTTGCCATAGCTGCTTGCATCTTTCTTTAATGAATCACTCTGAATATGAGGAAGAGAACGATGAATGTGACTTGGTTATTTCCGGATACAGCATAGAGAAGGAAATCGGACGAGGTGCAATGGGAGTTGTCTATAAGGCCACCTCAGAAACTCCTCACAGAGAAGTTGCTCTTAAGATTTTGTTAGATGGTAGAGTTGCTGATAATTTCTCTATGGAAAGATTTAAGAGAGAAATAGCTTTTCTCGCAAAGCTGGACCATCCCAACATTTACCCCATTTACGATGCTGGTGAATCTAACAATCTATTGTTTTATACAACCAAGCTAATGGCTAGCTCCTTGTCAGACATACTTGACGAGACCCAGCTGAACGAAAGCCACACACACACTGAGAAGCAAGGTAGGCAAAAACATTTAGCTAACCTAATACTAAAAATAACGAAAGCAGTAGCCTATGCCCATGAGCATGGTGTTATTCATAGAGATATTAAGCCAGGCAACATCTTATTTGATTCTAGAGGAGAAACATACTTAGCTGATTTTGGTATAGCTCTCTCTCAGGATTCTTCTTCTGACTTTAAACTAACGAAGACCGGCTTACTAGCTGGTTCCCTACCTTATGTTTCACCAGAGCAGATAGATGGTAAGCTAGTCACAACACAGGTGGATATTTATTCTATAGGAGTCGTCCTCTTTGAGATGATTACAGGAAAGCCCCCTTTTCATGAGACCTCTTTACCAATACTGATAGAGAAAATTAAAAATCAACTACCCTCCTTCCCAAAAGAGATCCGTATTGATCAAGATCTAGAAGCAATCACCCTTAAATGTCTTTCTAAGAAACCTACCAATAGATATCTGTCTGCACAGAATTTAGCCAGTGATCTAGACGCTTTTATCAATGGTAAACCAGTAAAAGCGAGACGACCTACCTATTATCAAGAAATCAAACACTGGGCAGTAAGAAACCCTGCTCTGGTCGCACTAAACTCCATCATTTTGATATCTCTTTTAGCTCTAGTTCTCTCTTTAGTAAAAGGCTATGATGCCGAAGTCGCTAGAAACAAACTCCAGCATGAAATTCTCAGTCAATCGATTAAGAATGAAAGAAGCGCTTTAAGAAAACTTGCAATAGAGTCAGTAAGAAAGGCAGATAGAATAGCTAGAGAGCAAGGAACAAATGCGAGTCAACCATATTGGGATGAAGCTCTGAATAACTCCGAGATTTTTCCACACATTAAGAATAGTGTGACAAGGTCTTTAAATGCCTGGGATCAAAGTAAGCCCATTGAGTTGTCATCCACTAAGCATAAAAGCTCTAATTTCTGTGCAATCAATGGTAATCAGGTAGTCACATGGGGAGGAACGAATGAGTATAGTATTTACTCACTAGAATCCCCCACTAAGGAACGTCTATCAAGGTCAGTGAAGGGCAAAATTTTAACAATCAACTTTGCTCAAACTGAGAACCAACTACTGATCGTCACAGACCAATGTTTAATGATTCACGAGCTTGATAAGGGGACATTGATTCATCAGGTTAAACTTCCCTCAAATGAGGGGAGAGAGGCTAAGTTAGCACAGTCCATTCATTTTACAGGGGTTTCTCAGGATGAAGGAATTTGTTACGTTTTAGTAAATAGAGATCGCCTTATATCTTGGGATTTAACTTCAAAACAAACGACGCTTACTCAGCTTAAAAATAAAGCCGAATCTAGGTTCAGAGTATCTTCTCAGACAAACAATGACCGCATCTATATCGCTTTTCATCATTATCTGTATGTGATTAACGCTAAATCCAATTATCTGATCACGCGAATAGAACTTCCTTGTGAATCCACTTGCTCCAGCATTTCCCTAGATTCAAAACTCCTAGTAGTAGGATTAGAAAATGGACAAGCTCTGACCATGGAGACAGATACTCTGAAGTATGATTATCAGAAGCTACATCTGACTGAGATTACAAAATTAGTCTTTGTGGCTACCACAAAAGGCACGGAAGCATTACTAACAAGCTCTCGTGATCGATCATCAAAAGTATTTAAGCATCACACTCGCTTGCTATGGAAAAGAGAAAATATATACAGACACCCTAAAGCAGTAAGATCTTTATTCCCCCTTTCAAGGAACAGGTTACTCACATTTTGTGATGATGGTTTCTACAGAATCTACAGATATGATGCTCCTAATCCTATAAGAACGACGCATTCACAAATCTTGCTTCCCTCTAAACTAGTCTGTTTCAACGGAAAAACTGGCTACAAACTTGTTAGCGCTGACTATTTAGCAAAGCTTCAAGTTTTCACCCTAGGCAAAACAGTAAATACTGTGGTAACTAAAGATGTTCATATTAACCAGATGGGGTTTAGCAGCAAACAATCTACCTTATTTTCATTAGGTCGTTTAGGCCCTAAACAAACGGGCGAAGAAGGAGAGCCATGCATAGTTTCTTCACTAGACAACAAGGTAACAAAACTCGAAGCTGGATCTAAGTATAACACTCTGAACCTTTCGCCTTGCAGTAACTTTTACTCATATTCTACTACCGCCGGTGAAATCGTGGTCAGAGACACTAAAACGAATGAAATCAGCCTAAGATTACCCACCTCCTCTCAAAGAATACTGTCTACATCCGTGTATTTGAGACAAAATGGTAAACTAGAGGTCACATGGACTAATGCTAACCGAGCTTTTAACATCTACTCTATCACCGACCAGAGCATGCGACTTACTCATACACTAACCAAAGTATCCGAGCTAGTCCAAGCATCTCCAGACGGTCAATTCCTTGCTCTATCTACATTTAACAAGTTAATCATTCTAAAGACAAATGATCTGAAGTTCTCAGAACATTTCAACAGTGCTCATCATCAAGATACTATTTGCTGTATTAGCTTTTCACCTGATTGCAAAACTATTGCTACAGGTGGTTTTGATGCCCGCACAAGAGTATGGGATCTAAACACTGGAAAGCAAAAAGGAGATGACATTCCTCATAACGGTTATGTATGGGCAATTGCTTTTCACCCTCATGAATCCATCATTGCTGTTGGCGGAATGTCAAAAACAATTAAAATATGGGATCTCACAACAAATACTCAAATAGGCCCCAACATCCATAATCGAGCACAATCTACAGCTCTCCACCTGTCGATAAAAGGCTTGTTAACCATTGGAGCTACTAATAATAATATAAAACAGCATCAATTGGATTTCATTAAATTTTGAGAAAAATAAGATAATGTAACATTTTTTAAATCTGGAGCTTCCAGAAAGACATAAATAGGTAGATCGATTCATTTTCAAATAAATCTGAAGAATCATCTGAAACCTATAACTCTTAAAAAAATGACATCCTTCAATATCAAAAACATCGTCTTAGGCTTGAGCAGTGTATTGCTACACTCCATGGCTCAAGGACAAGTGGTTTATAGCTTTGCTGAAACAACCAGTGGGGATGTAGTGGCTACTCTCTCAGGAAGCTTTGACACAAGCAGTTTAACATTTTTTCAAGATGGTTTGAACGCTATGGACTCGACTCCCAATTTTATCGCCGGTAGTAATACTCAGTTATTTGTGAGTGACGAAGTAAACAATGACTATGATGTTTATGAATTAGGATCTTCTTTTGGATCTGGGCTAACTGCAAACCCAGACTCCCACACATTAGCGTTTAGTTTTGGATACTCAGGCGAATATTTAGTAATCGGCGGTGGTGTAGCAAATAATGCAATTCTTAACCCAACAGGCGCTAAATTCGGCACCATGACATGGAATGGAGTCTCTCTAAATGACATCGGCTTAGGAAGCTTAACGACAAGTCCAAAAGTGGTTTATCAGAACAACGGCACTATCTCATTCGTCACTGTGCCAGAGCCATCTTCTTCCTTATTGCTACTTATTGGCGGTGTATTATCAACCATTAAGAGGTCTAGAAAAATCTAAATCACAATTAATTTGAGGCTCCCCCCTTTTATGATCAAATCAACTTTAATCTTATTACTTAGTTCCATTATTGCGCAAGCTATCGCTATTCGTAATCCTGGTCTAATTACAGGTGATCCAGACACCTACACACAAGATAGATTTGAAGCAAACTCTCCTGGTCCAGTGATCAATCCTGATTTTTTTTATGATCAGTTTGATTTTTCAGGTGTTGGCTGGGGATCAGCTAACGCATACAACAAGCAGTCTTTAGCCCTGATTGATAATATGCACTTTGTAACAGCTCAGCATATTGCTTTCCCAAGCGCTGTGAGCTTCCTAACAACTACTGGAGTGCAATCATTTGCGACTAATGGATTCATAGACATAGAGCCTGGAGACCTTGTAACGCGATAAAACCTATAGACACTCTGTGATAATACTTGCTGAACGGGTTAAAACTTGAGCCACGCTTGAGAGTGAAAGTATCGATAACTCAGCTTTTTTAAATAAACCTTACTGTCTACCACCTGTGGCACATCGACCCACGCTGTCTTATAGCTATTCTCATCATTCGCATCCACCGAGCCAGTCCACTCCACCTCAGCAGCTCCGAATCTATAAGCAGCTATCCCCACATCATCTGGCACACATTCATACTCATACCTCACAGCAAAATACGATCCTGAGTGATCAAGAGGCACAGACAGTCTAAATCGCACATCCTGCCTATCCATACCAGAGGGTATCTCTGGATAGTCCACTCCTAGATACGACGTTATCGACTTATCATAGCCAGCATAGCCATCACCACTCGTGTAAACATTCGATGGATCTACAAACAAAGTATCAAGCCGATCCTGCACTCGACCCCACGTCAGGAGATCTTCATGCGTTGTAGTCACAGTGGTAGAACTGGAGTGTATATTCAACGTCGTGAAGCCAGGTATCCAATCTCTAGTTTCAGTAATAGTAGAATATGAGCCATCCCACTCTGTCACCGTCTCTGATGGACAATTAAAAGTAACAGGTTCAGAGGGGCCAGTATAAGAGAAGTTTCCTACCACAGTCCCTGCATCTCCATTCAGAGTGTCTATAGACCACGTTCCGCCCTCCGAGATAGCAATAGTTGCATCTTGCCAAGCATATCTATCATTACAGTTCTGCCAATATCTCTTATTTTCTATCGTGGAAGATCCTTGCCTAGTAATCGTCGCTGCACCCACACTACTGCTGACAAAAGGACACGTCAACTGCCCTAAAAAGACATTGGCAGAGTAATCATACTCTGAAATATTTTCCCTATACCCATTAATAGCCGTTGATCTAACAATACCCTGCTCAAAAGTATCCACATCATATCTCCGCACCACTTTGGAAAATTTCCGAGGAGGCACCATATAATCATTATTTTCATCTATCTCATGCCAGCCACAAGCCACCACATGGAGGCTCTTTTTTTCGTAATCTATAACAGGCACTGGACACACCGCCACACAGCACCCGCATTCAGCGGCTATATTTGTTATTTCAATAGCCATATTATATTCTCCAGAATCTAGGTTCATTTGGGCACATACTCACACCGACATTGCCACAGCTTGCATTCTCCAGTGCGTTATTATTCCAGATTCCTAGAGGAATGTGAAACTTTCCAGTGGCCGCAGCTTTGGTGAACGTGTGATCATCTGGCACAGATACGCCTTTCTTAATCTCGGCGGCATCCATAGTGCCACCAGGGATTAAGACATCATCTTCCACAGCCCCTGTCCATGTCACCTCGATGTAGTAGTAATCTCCATCAGCTGGTAAGAAATTAGCGAATACTAGATCGATCGTCGACCCACCACCAGAGATGAAGCCTGGGGCTATTCTCTGTTGTCCCGCATTATCTGGATCAGTCAGAATAGAACCTAAGGTGCATATTGTAGCTTCTACACCCGGTGCGGCATGGATGATGCGGCCTTGCGGTGTGCCTGTTACCTCGATGCCGCGCCCGGGCACCACTCTATCCGCAAGGTAAGCTGCTTTCCAGCTCACTAGATCTTTACCTGAAATGAGATAGTTTTTACTGCGATCAAAATCGCCATCGAAAGGATATTTCATACGTTAAGGTGTGCGTTCTTGTATCCATTGGTAGCTATCTGTCACAAATGCCACCGTGGTGCCTGGGAGTGGATCTGTTGTGCAGCCCATGAGGACCCAGCCATTCGGGTAGTTGTATGTGCTCTCTGTGAGGAATGCCCAATTACTTGCCCCGATCGCTGGAGCATCAGCTGGAGCTTTAGCGGTGCCTACTTCATCAGTTGGAGCTAGAGCGTAGTTCTCTAGCACATAGCGAGCACTTGCTGTCACTCCGTTCTCATAGACCGTTACTTTCGGTTCTATATTACCACCTACCAAGATATTCTCACCGCTCTGTTGATTGGCCGTCGCTCCGTAGCTGGTGACGATCGGCTTATCATCTGCTAGTCCTTTATAGCTGGCTGTGAGTCTGAAGAGTCCATCTGCCACGCAGGTAGGACCATCGAATCCAGTGAGCCAGAACCTCCGAGCTCCGAGCTTGTTTCCGATCGGAAAGGCTGCCATCACATCCTCGATTCTGATCATCGTTTCCGATAACTTATAGTAAGTTATCTTCAGCGTGTCCCAGCCATCACCAGCCATCCCAGCCGCTTCATCATGAGCCGTCCAGCTAGTCGTGAGGTCATCAGAAATGATGATCGAGCCTGTGTATCTATCGTTGAGTGCCATGATTAGGTTGCTGCTAAATTTCCAAAGTGAGCTTCGATTTTCGTCACCAAACCGAGCATCGTTTCCTGATTCACTCGTTGCTGATTAGCTTGCGCTGCTTTCTTCTGACCAGCGTCTTTGAGATTCTTTGTCTTCTTCGTGGCCGCTCCCAGCTGAGCTAGTGCATCCTCAAAGCTCAAACCATTATTTTTGGCGAACTTCCGCACTACATTTGTATTCATTGCCGACTTAGATACATAGTCAGCAAAGCTTCCTTTGGTATCGCTAGCATTCCGTTTGAATCTATTTACTAAGCTCTCAGATAGAGAACGCACACCTCGGAATCTTTCTTTCTTCGGAGCATTTATACCTTGGACTTTCTTTGGAGCGTTTACCAGTGCCAGAGCCTTATCGAGTCCAGCTGCTTTCCGATCTTTTTCATTTCC
>CAKZNV010000208.1 GCA_937132085.1 uncultured Rubritalea sp.
TGGTGCTGGGCGAAGTGTCTGGAGCCTTGCTGGACGGACTCTTCTCCCATGAAGGCTACGAAGTCGATAGCGACGGGGAGCTGAGCGAGGAGGTCTTTGTTTTCTATCAATGCGCAGATCATGGCGGCCATAGGGCCTTTGGTGTCAGAGGCGCCTCGGCCCCAGATTTTTCCTTCAGAGATGTCGCCGCAGAAGGGGTCGATGGTCATGCCTGCTACGCCTACGGTGTCGAGGTGAGGAGCTAGAGCGATGCGTGGGCGGTCATTACAGCCGGGTGCTCGGGCGATGAGGTTAGGTCTGTTAGGTAGAACTTCTTCTAGGGTGACATCGAAGCCGTGTTGGCTGAGATAGGGCTGGAGCCAGTTGGCTAGATCTTGTTCGTGGGTGCGGTCGGTGCCTGGGGCGTCGTCTGGGTTGACACTAGGGATGCGGATTAGCTGTTGGAGTAGTTCGACGACGTTCATGGTGGGGATTCTGTAGGGTGATGTGGAATGTGTGAAGTCCAGAGTTGAGCTGGGCCGAGATTTAGCTAGAGTCACGAAGTATGGCGGACGAAATAGAACCTGAAATTGATCTAGAAACTGATGAGGAAAAAGTAGCAATGACTCCTGAGATAGCTTTTCTGGGGTGGGATAAGCCGTTGCTGACTCAGCTAGTAGATCATTTGTTAGAGAAATCAGGGGCAGCTAAAGAACTGACGGATCAGCTAGTGGTAGTGCCTACGGTGCAGAGTGGAAGGCAACTGCGTAGAGCGCTGGCTGAGGCTGGTGTGGCTCTGGCTCCTAGGGTGGTGACGCCGAATTTCTTTTTAGCTAAGCATGATAGTGGCGCTGCAGTGGCGGATCTGTATGCGTGGATGGAGGTTTTGTTAGATTTGGATTTAGAAGATGCTCGTGGGTTGTTCCCTAAAGATCCGCCTGAGGGTGTGATGAAGAGCTTTAGCTGGGCGCTGAATGTGGCGAAGCAGCTGAGTCAGCTACAAAAGACGCTGGAGGAATCTGGTAAGAGTTTCGCAGAGGTGAGTCGGAGAAACGTGGAGCAAGAACGCTGGACGAATCTGGCGATGCTGCATAAGCGTGTGGAGAAGATGCTGTGGAAGTGGAAGATCGCTAGGCAGTCAGAGCATGAGACGATTCCTAGTGATTGTAAGATCACACTAGCGGGGATTTCTGATGTTTCTTCGGTGGTGGAGAGTCGTTTGGTGGCGTTGTTAGAGGGTGATTATGCTGTGGAGGTATTGGTGCATGCACCTGCTGATATGGGGTATAGCTTTGATGTCTGGGGGAGGCCGCTGGCGGAAATGTGGGAGTCGATGGAGATAGCTCTGCCGCAGTGGCAGGAGAGGGTTGTTTTAAGTGAGAATCCGGCATTGGCAGCTAAGGTGGTGGTGGAGGAAATAGCTACACTAGGTCTCTCGCCACAAGAGATTACTCTGGCTGTGTGTGATCGCACGATGGTGATGTCTGTAGAGCGAGAATTTAAAGGTCATGGCTGGCCGCTGTATGATCCTGATGGTAGTAGTATCAAGGCGTCGAGTCTGGTGCAGTTTCTGACTGCGATGAGGAATTGGCTCAGAGATGATAGGCCGGTGAGTGCGTTGTTAGAGATGCTGCGATTGCCTGAGTCGGATGCTTTTTTGCCAGATGATGTGAGTCGATTTTCGGTGCTGATAGATCTGGAGAACTTGTATGCTGAGAGGCTGGAGCAGAGTGCTCTGGATCTACAAGGCTATCTAACAGCCGTGGTGGAGAATGATTTAAAACCTAGGTCTGTTAGGAATCCTGCTGATCTGAAAACCACGGTGGATAGCTTCCTGACTCAGACTGATGAGTTACATGTAGGCTCTAAGCTACGAGGGCTGAGAGGCTGGGTGGCTAAGATGATGAACAGGACTTCGAAGGATGTGGCTGCTGCTCTGGTGGATGATTTGGCTGCTATCTTCGATACGCTGGTGCAGGTGGAGAAGTCTGGTGGTGGGTTGAAATTATCTGAGTGTATTAAGTTGATTATTGAGGCGCTGGATCAGAAGAAATCGTTTGGTAATGTGGAGGGGACGGTGCTGGATATCCGAGGCTGGATGGAGCTGCCGTATGAAGATGCTCCACAGGTGATGCTGATGGGTATGCACGAAGGGGTGGTTCCTGAGAGGAGCGGGGATGATCCGTTTTTGCCTGATAATTTCAAACAAATGCTCGGGATGGAGAGTGGGCAGCAGAGGTATGCTAGAGATAGTTTCCTACTACGTAGCTTGCTGGAGAGTCGTGAGAAGGTGATGATTTATCTGACGAAGATGAATGATGCTAATGAGCCAAATTCAGCATCACGATTGTTGCTGAGGACATCGGGTAAAGATTTATCCATGCGGGTGCAGACTTTCTTCGGTGAGGCGCAGAATAAGCCTAGTAATCCGACTGCTTGGCAGAGGGATTGGCAGTTGAGTGTGGCCGAGAAGGACAATCCGTTTAATCCAGAGAGTGAGCAGATGAAGCGGCTTTCTCCTTCTGCATTACGTGATTACCTGACCTGTCCGTTTAGGTTTTATCTGAAGCGAGTGGTGAAGATGGAGCGCTATGAGGCGCATAAGACGGAGATGGATGCGAGAGATTTTGGTAATATTGTCCATGCTGTGGTGGAGGATTTCGGTCTGGATGAAGAGATGCGGGAGAGTATCAAAGGCAATGAGATTGCGAAGTTTTTTGAGAGTCTGTTAGAGAAGGAAGCGTTTCGGAGATTTGGGGCGCATCCGAATCTTGCGGTGCAGATGCAGTTACAGATAGCGCAGGATAGGCTGAATGCGCTGGCTCATCATCAGGCTGATCAGCGAGCGCAGGGCTGGCAGATTAGAGATGTGGAGCTGAGTATTGGAGCGGACATTGAGTGGAGTATCGGCGATCACCCGATCGGCATGATGCTGGATAGGGTAGATATTCACGAGACGACTGGTGCGGTGCGGGTGATGGATTATAAAACATCGTCCAAAGCAAAGAAGCCGAACGATGCGCATATTGCGAATTTCAAGGCTGAGGAGAATAGGCCGATACTGGGAGATCTACTGCCGAAGGCTCCGAGAGGAAGGTCTGAGAGACGCTGGTCAAACCTTCAGTTGCCAATGTATGCGTGGTTTGCTCAGCAGCATTATAGCTGTGATGAAATTCCCGAAGTGGGCTACATTCAGCTGCCGAATGCAGTGACTGATACCAAGTTTGAGATCTGGGATACATTTGATGAAACTTTGCTAGAGTCTGCTCAGCAGTGGACACTTGAGGCTATTTCTAGGATCGAGAAAGGTGAGTTTTTCAGCCCATCCGAGCTGAACACGGCAGAAAAGGGCTGGGATGAATTTAGCAAACTAGCTCAAGGAAACATTGCCGAAGCATTTGGGCTGGTGTAAGCAAGTGCATGGCAGATGCATTTTGGATGAAGGTTCGTGAAGTCGACTGGACAGACTATAAGACCGCAAGCGGTGACGCCAATGGTATGCCCACGGTGCTGAAGAACCTTTCGTCAAGGAAGCTTCCGAGAGCGACTCGAGCGAGTCATCAAGCGTGGACTTGTCTGTGTGGTGGTGGTGAACTTCATTCTGCTATTGTGCCGAGCATTCCGCTGTTGATCGATATTTACAAGATCTCGAAACCTGAGATTCAGGATGGTATTCTGGAGATTTTAGATCGAGCAAAGAAGGCTGTGATAGAAGAAGACTGGAAAGTGGGATTGAGAAATAACCTGACTAGAGCAATCAAGACGATGGAGAGGTTAAGGCCTCCTAAGGATGAGATTACGGCAGCGAAGTTGTTGGCGTTTTTATATGATTAAAAAAGGGTGTTACGTGGTTTGGTGTTATGTTTTAGGTTTTAGTTTGTGTTTTTTTCTCTGGGGACATCAGGAACAAGAGCTTTACTGATATCGCCGGGGAGGTCTGTTGTGATAGATTGTGTTCCCCATTGACTATGTTTTTTCGCTGTGGCGATGTCATTGATTGTCCAGACATGGTATTCAAATCCTAGTGAGCGGACATGCTTGATAAAGTTTTGTCCGATAAAGTTCTTAGAGGTGCTGATCCCATCCGCCTTGGATGCTCGGAGTGTTTTTATGGCGACATCGATCCTTGGAGACATTTTACCATTTCTATCTTTTTTGAAGCTCACTAACCAGATCGTTTTGAACTGTGGAGCTAGGGTTTTAAGATCTAACAAAACCTGTGGATTAAAGCAGATGATGACGATTTGATCGTTGGTGAGTTGGCTACTTTTTATATCTTTTATAAGCTGTGGAATGATTACTCTTCCAGTTTTTATCTCGATATAAATTTTCTTACCTTTTGGCACAGTTGCAAAAACTTGAGCAATGGTGGGAATGCGAGTCCCTGTAAATTGAGTTCCACGTAATCTGCCGACGTCTAGCTGTTGGAGCTGAGCAAGGGTGGATTTTTTAACAATTAATTTTTTACCAGAAGCATATTTTGTATCTTTATCATGGATGCAGACAATATGGCCGTCTTTTGTAAGCCTGAAATCCGCTTCGATGGCGTCTGCGCCTTGTTTCCATGCTAGTTGGAAAGCTGGTATCGTGTTTTCTGGAGTTTGGGCAGAGGAACCACGATGGGCGACTATCAATGGTTCGGCGGCAGCTAAATGTAATGCTGTTAGAGCTAGAATACTAGAAAATATGAGTGTTAGAGCCTTCATCTGGATGTTAGTTTTTTTAGTAATACCGTTAAGTTGTCTGATTGTAATTATAAAAGGTATTTTGTGGAACCGTTAATACTGAGCTGGATCAGACCATTGTTTTTACTCAGGATGGTATTATTTTAGCCTTACTGACACCATCATAGACAGCTCTCAACTCAATTGGCATTACTAATGTATGGAATGATCTTACTGGTAGTCCATAACTCAATAAGGTCAAATAACAGTTTGCAGAAGCTATGAATGAAAGAACAAAAAAGAAGGAAGCTATCGGCTTACCAATTATTGCTTGATGGTGAGGACAGAATATGAGGTGGACAAGAATCTGGCAATTGATGTAGCTTTGCGTATGGTGAAATTACTCAAGCTCAGAATGGGCATGATTGGTGGTGTTACGTGGTTTGGTGTTATGTTTTAGGTTGCGTGGTCTCTTGAATAGAATTTGCAGTGGACAAGAATCTGGGTATTGATGTAGCTTTGCGCATGGCAAAATTACGCAAACTCAGGATGGGAATGATTGGTGGTGGACGTGGCGCATTTATTGGTGCGGTGCATCGTATTGCGGCTTCTATAGATCAACAAATTGAACTAGTTTGCGGAGCGTTTTCATCGAGTGCTGAGAAGTCCATCGCTAGTGGTGAAGATTTCTTTTTAGCTGAGGAAAGATGTTACGGCACTTATGCTGAGATGATGGAGAAGGAGAATGCTCTTCCTGCGGATCAGCGTATGGATTTTGTAGCGATTGTGACACCGAATCACGTGCACTTCCCAGCGGCTAAGGCGGCATTAGAGGCAGGATTTCATGTTCTCTCGGATAAGCCGGCTACATTAAATTTAGAAGAAGCTAAGGAACTAGTAAAGATAGTGGAGAAGACTGGTCAGCTCTACGGTCTGACGCATAACTACACTGGCTACCCAATGATCAAGCAAGCGAAGCACATGGTGGCGAATGGTGATCTCGGTAAGATCCGAAAAGTAGTGGTGGAGTATCCCCAGGGATGGCTCGCTACTAAGATAGAAGATTCAGAGCAGAAGCAGGCAGCATGGCGCACCGACCCTAAGAAGAGTGGCGCAGCTGGTTGTATTGGAGACATTGGATCACATGCTGAAAATCTCGCTGAGTATGTTTCAGGGCTAGAAATCAAGGAGCTAGCGGCGGATCTGACAGCATTTGTTGAAGGCCGTGCGCTGGATGATGATGGCAATATTTTATTAAGATTCGATGGTGGAGCTAAGGGAGTTCTGCATGCTTCTCAGATCTCTGTGGGTCAGGAGAATAATATCAATCTCAGAATCTGGGGTGAAAAAGGTGGCCTCGAATGGCGCCAGAGCGATGCGAATACGCTAGTCGTTTCAGCCGCTGAAGGGCCAGCCAGTATTTACAGGGCGGGCGAAGGTTATCTGTGTCAAGCTGCGCAGGATGCCTGCCGCACACCTCCGGGTCACCCAGAAGGTTACTTGGAAGCGTTTGCTAATGTTTACGCAGCATTCGTAGAGCACATGCGTGACCGTATTGCTGGTGAAGAGAAGGCAAGCTACGATTATCCGAGTATTCAAGATGGTGTCCGAGGCATGGCGTTTATTAATGCAGCAGTGGAATCGTCAGAGAAGAATTCGGCTTGGACTGGGTTGGA
>CAKZNV010000209.1 GCA_937132085.1 uncultured Rubritalea sp.
TGTGGTAAAAAACAACTTTAAGAAATGATCAGCATCTCTGTCTAACAATTATTCGATAACATATTGAATCCGCCTTTTGTAATTTCTTTAATGTTTGGAGCATGGAGGTGTTATTGTTGGAGCATTTTTTGAATCAGCGGGTGTTTCTGTTGTTCGGCCGTGAGCATAAGTAGGTATTCTTTCGCAAGTTCGATATTACCAAGCTCGAAATGAGCTGATGCGCAGCCTAAAATGGCATCTTTATTATTCTTTTTCATCGAGTGAGATCGGTTGAAAAGTTCGAGCGCATTTAGTAGGTCTTGTTTCGTTTTGTCTTTTTTGGTGAGGAAGTAGCTAGCGGAGTTTACGATGAGAGGCCATTCGTTAGGGAATTTTTCGATTCCGTCTTGGATTGTTATTTCAGCTTCGTCGTTTAAGTCGAGCTCTGCTTGCAGGATGAGTAGTCTGGTCCAGTTTTCTGCCATTGGCATTCTGACTTTAGTTCCTTTTCCAAAGCTTACGAGGGCTTCTTGTTTTCTGTCTAGTTTCTTTTGGCTGATGCCCATGTTCATGAGGGCGAGGCCAGATTCCTTGTCTATTTCGTGTGCTTTCTTAAAGTAGGATAGTGCTTTCTCTGGATCTGACTGATTAAAGATTGCTCCATAATGAATCGGAGCGAGCAAGCTACGAGGATTGATTTCCATTTCGTTAGCGAAGAGGGATTTGTCATTCTTCCAAATCGGTAATTGCTTCTGCTGTAGAAAGCCGAAACCAGCTGTGATGATGGTGAGGATGATTGTTGCAGGGATGAAATTTCGCTTAGGTCTAGTAATGAATTTCACCAAGCCTGCTAGTATAAGGACGATGCCGAGCATCGGTAGGTAGCTATATCGATCTGCTACAAAGTAGTAGCCGACAGTGACTAGGCCAGAGACAGGGAGCCAGAGTATGGTGTAGAGGGCAACACCGTATGCGATGAGTTTTTCTTTCACACAGAGCCAGGTGAATAGCGGGATGAGTGGTCCTAGGATAGCTAATGAGATGGCTAGTTCGCGATTAGAAGTAGGTGGGTAGAACCAGAGTTGACTAGGGTTTGGCCAGACGAATCGCTCTAGGTAGAATGTGAAGCTGACCGGTATCTTCATCGCTTTCTGAGCGATGCTCAGGTGATCTGATACATTGCCGAGTGCTCCTATGGACTGGAAGTAAATAGTGGCAGTAGCTGCGACTAATGAGGCGATGATGAATGGCGATAGAGCAGGGAGTGAGCGGGTAACGGAACGAAAGAATTTCTTCTCTGCGTAGAAAAGGACGAAGAGGACGAGAGGGAGTGTGACTACGCTAGGTTTCGACATCAGGGCCGCTGCGAAAAATCCTAAGCTAAGCATATAGAGGAACCAATGAGGCTTCATTTTCCACTTCATGAAGCTATAAATACTGGCAAAAAAGAAAGCGCCTGATAGTAGGTCTTTCCGCTCTGATAGCCAAGCTACTGATTGGATTTTCTCTGGGTGGATTGCCCAAATGAGAGCAATGAAGAATCCGAGTAGGTGAGATTTAGTGAGTCTAGTGGCGATGAGGAATAATAAACCTGCTGCGATAGCATGCCAGAAAACGTTGACTGCATGATGCCATTTAGGTGTGAGGCCAAACAAGCTGACGTCAAGCTGGTGAGACATGAATGTGATGGGGTGCCAGAGGTTTGTTGTTCCTGTAGAGGTGGCGGCCCATTTAGCATTAGAGAGTGAAAGGCCTGAGTTTACTCTAGGGTTCTCTGTGATGTAGGCTGGATCATCGTAGCTGATGAAGTCGAATTGAATCGATGCCACAAAGGCTAAAACTGTTAAGCCAATAATGGCAAAAAAACAAAGTGCTGTTTTTTGTGCGTTGCTGCTCTCTATGTGGGTGATGTCGGCTTTATCGCTCATTAAGAATAGTTAATATAACTTAATGATCAATTTATCCAGCATAATATAGTGGTGCTAGAGGTCTTCGAACTGGAGGTTGAATTTGGCTAGGTATTTCCTGAGGCGGTCGCCGTCGTTTTTGGATTTTCGTAGTTCTCTGGAGATGGTGAAGAGCTTTCTTCCCGCTTCGCTGATCGATTTAGATTCTTTGCAGATTTGGATCACGTAGGAGAGTTGGGGGCGGTCGAAGGGATCGATCTGTGAGATTTCTTTTTCTGTTAGGTAGTCGCTTAGGTTGTGGTTGTTTTGATTGTCGCTTGGGCGTTGCCAGCTGTCTGTTAGGCGGCTGATTTCTGCTTCTACTTCTTCGCTGCGGATTCTGCCGCGTGGTGCTAGAGTTGCCATGCGTGTGATGGCGGCGTTGAGATCACGGAAATTTCCAGCCCATGAGCTGCTTGGGTTGGTGGCGAATTTTAGGAAGCTTTCATGTGCTTCTTTGTTGAAGTTGATGGAGTTTCCGCTGGATTGGGTGTAGCGGAGGAGTTCGTATTCTATGTTGGGGGCGATGTCTTCTCGGCGCTCGGCTATGCCAGGGAGCTTGAATGTCCAGGTGTTGATCCGGGCTAGGAGGTCGTCTCTGAATGATCCATCGGCGATGTGCTCTCGGAGGTCTTTGTTGGTTCCTGCTATGAGTTGGAATTTGCTCTTCACTGCGGTGTCTGATCCTACGGGGAGCCATTTGCCTTCTTCGATAGCTCTGAGCAGCATGGCTTGTTCATCGGAACCGAGTTCGCCTATTTCATCTAGGAA
>CAKZNV010000210.1 GCA_937132085.1 uncultured Rubritalea sp.
CGGAGCGGCTGCTAATAGTTCAATATTCATAATCAGTTTAAAATCTGTGTAATCAGTGGTTAAAATTGTTCCCCTCGCTCAGCCACCGTGTTTCCGATCGGAGCTAGAGTTTCGAGAGCCTTCTTAGCCTCAGCATCAAAGCGGACTGCCTTCTCGCTTCTCACCAGCACAGTCACCATCCCTGGCACACCTTCGCAATGGCCGAGCTGCTTGAGATACTCACTCAGACAATACAGATCTTGAGTCGTTAGCTTACGCAGAGCCTCAGCCACATCCCTAGACTTCACAGCATCAACAAACGCCTTAGCCCCAGCCGCCTTGATTTGAACATCATTCATCTAAGCCCACTTTCCCTCCAGATGTAGTTTACGAGCTGTAGAGAGAGACTCAGATACCTTGAGTTGATAATGAGGAATATCTTTGAACTTCTTCCAATCGCCGCCCCATTTCAAACCGCAGGCTTTAGCATGCTTCGAGCAAGCTATATGCACACGACGTGCAAGCTTAGGATTAGAGTTATCGAGATACACACCATTCTGGAACACACCACAATCACCAGCTACGCCCATATTGTGCCAGCTAGAACCTGGCTTAGCATTCGTCACAATATTACCAGCTGTAGTGCGCCCTTGATTATAGAGCTTCTCTTGCTCTTCCCATGTTCTGTTTCCAGAGATTAGAATATACTCACAGCCCATCGTCGCTGCCGTTGCATTGGCTAAGCGATAAAACTTCTCGAAGTTGTCACGAGCACGAGGTAGAAGAGTAGCAATGTTCTTAGCCGAACGATCATCGATCTCAGTGCCAGGTTCATAAACCACACGCTGCTCATCACGCAGAGCGTCTAGCGTAGCCCTAGCGGTAATCGGTCCGAAAACACCATCAGCCCTAACATGGACTAGATTCTGGATCTTCTTAATATCGGTTCGTAAGCTCATAAATAAATTCTGTAAATCATGTTAATTCTGTCTTAAAAAATCGGGCGATCTGCACGTGTCTAATTAACTCAACTCCGCTCCTGCCCTTAAAATTACTTAGCTGTATCAGGTGTGATCACTTCCCATTCCCCAACCACATTCCCTTCCTTATCAATGAAAGGAACCTTAGCCCACGGCCTCAGCTTACCGCCTGAGTAGCTCACACCAGCCTTAGCACCTGTGCTCGGATCTCGGTAACTCGCCTTCGAGTCTATCTTGAAATCTTGAAAAGCAGTGCATGAGGTCAGGCTCAACCCAATAAAGCCCAACCCCACGACCAGGATACCCAACACAGGTAAATTTATTCCGCCCTCAGACTTAAAAGGTTTGATCTTGTCCTGAGTGAAAAATCTAACAAGAGTATTCACGGCCGTGAAAATAGCAGTTATCTCGACAGGATTTTTAGCCACCCATTCTTGGACAGCTGGAAACAAAATTGACAGCACAGCGATGAGCTGCACCCAGAGAGTTTTAGATTGATATAATGGTTTCGTTTGCATAGTGTGACTTCAGTTAGATGTTTAATTCGTTAAGCCGTCTTGATCGGCACAAACACATCTAAACACACTTCCAGAACACCGAGACCAAGCCGTCCCACTTGGCTAAAAAAACCTACCACCCCAACGCAAAAAGGCTGATTCCATATAAGAATCAGCCTTATTTTTTATAAACATCTGCCACCCAGCCTAACAGCTAGATGCTACGAATCGGAAAAAGCCCCGATCGCAGATCGCTTTGTTAGGTTATAAAATTTCCGTTTCATTGTGCTGGTTCCGTCTATTCCGTGCCTTCCGTGGTCAAAAAGTTTCATCGTGCATCATTCGAGAACATTCGTGTAGATCCGTGGTAAAAGCTTCATCTCGCCAGAGCCTGTGCAGTCTTCTCAGTTTCCCGATACTCAATCACCGAGTCCCAGTCTAAAACAATCTTGCACGTTTTCCCATCACGGCCATTCAATTTAGCCAGAGCTAGACCAGGCTTCCACCCTGTGATGATCCCCGCATAGTAGAGCCTCTGCACCTGCTTACGGCTCACATCCAGCAACCTCGCAGCCTTAGCCACAGAGCACTCACGCTCTATCTTCTTAGCCGACTTCTTACCATCATCGGCCACCTCTACCTCAAAGAGCAACAGCTCTCTAACAGGTTCAGATTTTATAGATTTAGGTTTCATAAAGCTTCATCGAGTGAGGCTTTATCCTTTGACCTTTAATCTTTAACCTCTCTCTAAAGAGAGTATAACACATACCCCCAAATCATCACTCCTATCGCTTCAATAAGACCTATGCTCCATTAAGGTTCTAATCTCGCACCGTTCTTATCTCTCAACTCCACAACAGGAACAGTTTTCCTGCCAGCTCCAACAGAACTATAGCTATAATTTTCAGCAGTTAACATTCCATAACCTCCTACGACATCATTATCGCTAACAGAGCCTATACCTCTAACATAAAACCACTGATCCTTATCATCTAGCCAAACCCATCTTTTATAAGGCACTATTTTCTTTTTATTACTTAAAGCCCCTCGTTCTATTACTACTTTAGTTGCCTTTACTTGAACTTGAATACGACACAAAGCAGCTCCGTCCTCCTGAGCTTGAACAATATGAAACTTCATAGGCTTCACAATCTTCTTTTGTAGTTTGATTAGCTTGTCCTTAGCAGCGGCTTCTCGTTTCTTCCTAGCGTGTTCAGCACGTCTGACGGCATTCCGTTTTCTTTGCTTAGCCTCCACCTCAGCCTCTTTTGCTAGATAGTCTTCAGCTTTCTCGGCATCATACTCATACTTCCTTTGTATCTCCTTTGAGCAGTCTCTTAGCTTGACCCTAGCGGCTCCGTTCTTATGCATAAAGCTAAGATAAGCCACACTGTGTTCAGTAATGATCACACTATGATAGACCTTCCCATCAGGCATTTCTAGTTTCTCTATTTTCTCATCAGCTTGAGCTACACAGCTCAGCATCAATACTATTATCATCAGGATTTTACTCATAATTTTTATTCCTCTAAATTTCTAACCTTCATATCTGCTATATCAAAAAACGCAGAACCAATCGCACTAACTAGCATCGCTAGACCACCAGCCAATAACACAGCTGCTACTCCATCTATGACCCAACCTTTTTCCATAGCAAGAAACGCTTTAAAAAATGCCGCCACACCTGCGATCATGATCAACCAGCACATCACCTGCACTACCATACGCCCATCTCGATACGCACTATTTTTGCGAACAGCTTTCACAGCCAATTCATACTTATTTAAAGTTCTAATTTTTTTCATAATTCATTTCTTAGGTTTCCTAGGCGCTCCTTGCCAGTGCCACTCTAACAGCCACTTTACATAAGCTGTGGTGTCTGTCCATTTATCAGGCGTTGGTGGTATCTCTTCTTTCATCTATCCTCTATAAATTTGTGTCCAGGTTCCGTAAACCACATACATCCAGTCAAAGTCAGACTCGTTATAAGTAGCAGCCATGTATCTATCGTTTGCTGGAATCAGGTTAACCTTGCCACCCACAGTCTCCACAGACCTACACACTACACCTTCACCAGCTATTCTAGCCACTACGATACAGCCGTTGTATGGCCTAATCTCTGGCGATAAGATCACTGAATCTTGATCCTTAATCTTAGGGAACATTGAGTCTCCTTGGATATCTATTCCAAAGGCTTTTTTATCTTGGCAAAGCGTCGGCACAAATTCCGCACTCGTCTGTGCTATCTCGTCATAGTCGATCACTTGTCCAGCATGAGCCATTCCCAACACAGGAACCATACGGCACTTAGATGTGTTGCTAGTTACTGATGTCCCCATGTATTCAGCTTCTGTATCATGCAGAGTATTATCTCCAAAAATCTCAATTTCTCCTTTTTGGGTTAACATCTTAAACAGAATACCGATGGTATTATCTGGACTTATTTCGGTCTGACCACGTTCAATCATACCTACATACTTCCCAGAAACACCAATTTTTGCGCCAAAATCATCTTGCGATAAGCCCATTTTCTTCCTGAAACGTTTGAATTCTTCTTTGTTTATCGACATTATGTAAAAATAGTTCCTTTTTCTCTTGCTTTAGTTCACGAATGTAAACTATGTTCTCTTTTGTAAACCAAACTCTAACCAGTTCCTAAATGCATAACAAGAAAATTCCTACATTCAAACAATGGGTTCACATCGAACTCATCAAAAGGGGGTGGAAGATTAACAAACTAGCGGAACTAATTTCCTATCCTAGAGAAACTACATCCGCCGCACTTAACAATTCTAAATTCCCATACGTCTTATCAGCCATCGCAGAAATCCTAGATCATGACCCAAAAAAGCACAGCCCTATACCGACTCGCCCAGCTCGCCCTGAAAAACGTGTCCGAACTAAAACTTAGTGAGCAAGCCGAAGCTTATCGAATCGTAGCCATCGCTCTAATCGATGATCGCCCCGACTTCGCTGAGCTAGCCACTCAGACCGCCTCTAAAATCCAAGCAGTCAACGAGCAACAACTCAAACTAAACCAACTCCTCAACACTTAAAATCATGGCGGCCATAAAAAAGGGAATCACCAAAAAGGAAGCAAAGCAAGTGCTAGCTGACATCCACCTCAACATCAAAGGAGCCGCCAGACATGCCAAGAATGTTCAAGCCAAAGACTACCTCAACATCATCGCCGACAATCTCATACCACTCGAAAAGCTAGCCGACCAACGCACCCAATCCAAATAAGCAAATGTCATCATCCGCATACATCTACGACCACCTAACGCCTGAAGAAGCGGCTGAGCACAAACAGCTAGCTAAGCTTCACAGGATCCAATCGCTCAAACTCAAACCTGGTCCACTCACATTAGCAGAAACCGCTGAGCTATGTGGCATTAGCCCAGAATACGTTCGTCAACTCCAACGCTCAGGCGAGCACAAGGTGAAGAAAGAAATCATCACCAACCACCCAGACCTAATCAAAGACCACACCAACTAACCAACTAACAACCCAACATTATGAACGCAAACAACGCATACAACCTACACAAGCTCACCCAAGACATCGCCACCACCCTAGAGAACAGCGGCAAAGCTGGTGACACCAACATCACAGGCGCAGAAATAATCGACGCACTAGAAGACACCAAACTAATCACCAAAACCGAAGCCACCAAAATCCGCAAAGCCAGATCAACAGACGGCTACTAAACCCCATCAACCCTTGTGAATCTTGCGCCTTATTGCGGCCAAAAAATCCAACAACCAAAGCAAACAACATTATGAAACTAACAACACTCCAAATAGCCACAACAGCAATCATCATAGCCGTAGCCTACGGACTCATCCGCATCGGCCTAGAAATCATCACCTTGCTCATCGAGACACCAAGCACACACCTAGCCGCAAGTCTCATCCTAGTCAGCTGGATCACACTACTAGCCATCATCATCCTAGCCAGACTCCTAAGAGCCACCAGCGACATCCACCTAACGGATCTAGACTTCAAGCCATCCGACTTCGAGCACAACTCACCAAGCAACTTCACCCGCCACCCTGGCCGCACAGACTGCATCATCAAGACCGCTCAGGAATTCACCACCCTAGAACGCCGCCAAAAAGCCATCGCAGAATTCCAAGACCACCACGCAGAGCGCACCGTAGCAGACAACAGCAAACAAGTAGCTAAAAGATTCGGCCACCGTGGACCACTAGGTGAAACCCTCAACTAATCATCATGACTAAACCTGAACCCAACATCTCAGACCTCTCCATAGCAGGTCTACTCGGCCTTCGCAACACGGAATTCACAGATCTACTCAACCAAGAAACACCAGAGAAAAAGGCTTACCGCACTGGC
>CAKZNV010000211.1 GCA_937132085.1 uncultured Rubritalea sp.
TACTCGCTGATCCAGATATCGATGCTGTCCATATTAACACACCAATTCCGCTTCATGGTCAGCAGACAATTCAGGCGTTAAAAGCAGGTAAACATGTTGCTTGCACGGTGCCTATGGCTACCACGATCGAAGAGTGTGAAGAGATTTGCCGACTCGTGAAAGAGACAGGCCTCAAATACATGATGATGGAGACTGTTGTGTATAGTCGCGAATTTTTGTTCATTAAGGATCTCTACGAAAAGGGAGAGCTTGGTCGCCTTCAGTTCCTCCAGGGAAGCCATCAGCAAGACATGGATGGATGGCCTAACTATTGGCCAGGATTGCCACCGATGCATTACGCTACTCATTGTGTTGGTCCTGTTCTAGGTTTGACACGAGCTAAAGCTGAGTCAGTCACTTGCATCGGTTCTGGAAGAATCAGGGAAGAGCTAATCGAAAACTATGGATCACCATTTGCGATTGAGACGGCACAAATCAAGTTCAAGGACTCTGATGTTCATGGTCAAGTGATGCGTTCATTGTTTGATACCGCTCGTCAGTATAGAGAAAGTTTTGAAGCTTATGGTTCAGAGAAAAGTGTAGAATGGCCACTCATTGAGGACCAGCCATTGGTCGTTCACACAGCGAAGAAGCCTGAGCCAGAAATCCCAGAAGAGGTAGTCTGCCCAGATTTCGCTCATCTTCTACCAGATGAGATCGCTCCATTCACCACTGGAGGTGTATTTGGTGGCGACACTGGAGATGATCATCTATCCTTTACCCAAGGTGCTGGTCATGGCGGATCACATCCACATTTAGTGCATGAGTTTGTGTCTGCTCTCGTAGATAATCGTAGACCATTCCCTGATGATAAAGAGTCAGCTAACTGGACATGCACAGGAATTCTTGCACACGAATCTGCCATGGAAGGCGGAGTTACAAAAGCACTACCAGAGTTCACCTTCGGAGAATAATCTCTGTTATATTTTATAAATTAACAAACTACACACTATGTCACATTCAATTAAAAAAGTTCACCTTCTATTACTCTTGGTATTATCCTCGGTTCTAGCAGTGGCCTTTATCAAACCATCAATCATACCTAAGGAGAGCGCTCGTCGTGTCTCAGTCTTATTCGTCGGCGCTCCTACTAAAAACAGTAAAGCGCACGATCCGATCACTCGCTATCGCACGATCAAAAAACATTTGGGAGCATCTGGAATCGACTTCACTTACACGGAAGATCCTCAACAGGCGTTCAATCCAGAAACACTCAAGCATTACGATACAGTCTTAATGTATGGAAATTGGAACCAACATGGCGACATGCCAGCTGACCAAGAGAAAGCTCTGTTAGATTACGTTGAGAATGGTGGTGGATTCATGCCGATTCACTGTGCATCCGCTTGCTATGGCAAATCAGATGCCTTTATCAATCTCGTGGGAGCACGTTTCAAATCACACGGATCAGGAGTTTTCTCACCGAAGAACGTAAAGGTAAATCACCCGATTCTAAAAGGCTCTAAGCCAGTGAATGCTTGGGACGAGACCTACGTTCACGACCGTCATGCTAAAGATAGAATTATCCTTCAAAAGCGTGATAATGAGCCATGGACGTGGATTCGTAATCAAGGTGCAGGTAAAGTATTTTACAC
>CAKZNV010000212.1 GCA_937132085.1 uncultured Rubritalea sp.
AGCCCAACCGTAGAGATGCCTGAAGACATCCGTGCCAGAGCAGAAGCACCAATCACCAAAATGCTAGAGCAGTCAAAATAAGAACTGCCCAGTAATTTGAAGATCAAACGATTTTCCTAATTCTACCTAGCCATCAACCTCCTCACCGAGGCTGATGGCTATTTTTTTGAACCTGAAGTAGCACCTCAATCAGTAAAATTGAACGCATCCCCAACAAGTGATGTCAAAGCCCAACAAGTAGCCTGTGTCCTTCTGCTGATCTACAATGAAAACCAAACTTCCAATCCTCTTCACCGCTCTCATCATTGGAGTTGTTAGTTATTATTACGGGGCTAATAGCGCCCCTGGCTCGGAGTTCTGGCAAAAGAAACACAGCTGTGAGACACTCATTGAAGTAATAAAATATGGAGGCGCTTCACTACCTAAAAATTCATATTCCTCTCAACGTGACTCCATTCTAGATAAAGAAAATGTAATCGCTACTATCTCAGCTTATCAATTATCTGATCTCTATAATACAAATGAAGAATCTCTCGCTAAAACTATTTCAGAGAATCTATCCATTGAGCAAGAAAAAGGCACTGATTTAATAAAAATAAGAATAAATTCTGTTAGTGAAGAAAGAGCTCAACAGATAGCTTACGTATTCATCCATACTTATCACGATAGAATATTACAATTAGCTAAGGATAAACGTGACAAGAAATTGGCTATATTGAATCAAAAGATACTTCTCCAAGAGCAACAATTCGAAGCCACACGTAAAAAATTATACGATTTAGCTAAAAGTTTAGGTATCCCATATTATGGTGTAAATGTGATTATTCCTGAAAGGATCAGCGATAACTCAATAACAAAATCGAAAGAGTTCAATGATGCCAAAGACAAATATGAAAAAGAAAATATACTCATGGACACTTTACAAAATGAACGCATGAATCTGATGGATGAAGGCTGGAACTCACCATATCAACTCATCCGCATACATCAAACAAACTGGACGGATGATGTGGCAAAACAGATGCAAGCTAGAAAGCTAGCCAAATAACCTCCTCATGAAAAAGAGTTCACTACTACTTGTTATCAGCTTAATCATTGGGACTGTTGGTTATTTCTACAAAAAGCACTCTGAGGATGCGGTAAGCTGTGAAGTTATTACTGAATTGAGCGTTTACGGTTTTCCTCATACTCCCGTCTACACAAACTCCAATCGCATCCCCTCTCAAATCTCTATTTTTACCAGCTCACCATTTATTTTATCGACGATCAAAAACTACAAACTAGATGAGTTATACGAAGTTGATTCTGAAACACTAGCTATCAGTATTAAAAAAGACATTATTGCCCAGCGAGTCGATCACTCCATGTCTATCAAGATCAAAGTCTCATCTGACAGCAAAGCAAAATCTGGCCAGATAGCCTATGCTCTCGTTCATCATTACGCAGATTATCAAAAGTCTCGTAAGTTAGCACGGTTTGAAGATGCTCGCTCTAGGCTTAAATCTAAGGAGATCGAGCAAAAGCAATTGGTAATAGAGTTGAGAGAAACATTTTCTAAGCTAATCAAATATAAGTCTATATGTAACTGGCACTCTACTGAAATTAAATACACTCCAGAAGAGAAAATTAGACTTTCAAAAATGAATTTTTCAGAGACTAAAGAGAGCTATGATGAAGCTGTTAAACTTTTAGAAGTGATTCAAAGCCTTACTCCTAAGCCTCCAGAGGTAATTAGCCCATTCGTCATCCATCAAGCAGATTGGATAGAGGAAACTGTCAAAACAATGGAAACCAGAAAACTAACCAAGTAAGCACGCCCAGCTCAACTATAATGAAAACCACCTCACTAATCCTAATCATAGCCCTTATCACTGGAGTTGCTGGGTATTTATATAAGGAGCACGCTGAGGATGCGGTAAGCTGTGATGCGATTGCTGAGCTCAGTAGATTTGATCGACCAGAGGCTTGTTTTTCAACCTTCACGAGGTCTGACCGAGTCAATGCTCAGATCAAGAGTATCACTAGTTCAGAATGTATTCGGTCTGCTATCAAACTCTACAAACTAGATGATCTATTCCATATAGATTCTGACGCACTAGCCACCGAGATTGCAGATAATCTCACGGTAGAACAAGTCGATGAGACGATGAACATCAAAATCAGAGTCACGTCTGATAGCAAAGAAAAGTCAGATCAAATCGCCTACGCTATTCTGCATTCTTACACGATCTATAACAAAGAATTGTTCATACAGAGTGAAGAGAATTGGATAAAGAAGCTTAACAGTAAAATCTCTGAACAAAAATTGATCGTGGGTGACCACACTAAGAGATTACAGGAGTTGTGCAGACGATTAGATGTTCCTTTTAACGGAACTATACCCCCTCAAGAATATCCTGAAGGCACTCACATTCTCACGTTCGGAGGTCCGACACAATTCGAGGAAGTCAAAATGGAATATAACAAAGAAGTCAGCAATCTAGAAACTCTACAAAATGCTCTACCTCATGAAGACTTCAAAGATAAGCTCAAACCCACCCCGCTCATCATTCACAAGACAAACTGGATAGATGAAACAGCGAAATTCATGGAAGCTCGTAATCAGGTCGAGTAGAGAGTGTCGAGTAGAGAGTGTATAGCGCTATGCTACGTTTTTAAGAAACATCTATTACTCCGTAACACTTGAAAGATTAAATCAAACTAAACAGCATCGAAAGAATTTACCTCAAACAGTCTAAAATCAGTGTAATCAGTAGGATCATTTCAGTCTCTGCAGATAACTCGTAACTAAAAATTGTAAAGAACACACCAAATAATCTCACCATGAAGCCAAGCATCATCATATTATCTATTATCCTCGGTCTTGGATCTGTGACTTATTTTTTCGCTGAAGATTTTAAAGCGATAAAACGAGACGCTTCAGATCTTAACGCACCGAAGTATGCCTGCAAAGTCACTCTCGAAATAGCCCCAATCAATGGTGAGGCTGGGCAAGTCATGTCGAAAGAAGACTTCGAGGCTCATGCCTACATTATCAGCAGTGAAGAATTCCTTAAGAAGGCTCTTGAATCACATGCCCTAAGTGAGCTTAGAGGGAAACACTCTGACCATCTACTTAAAGAAATTTCTGACCATCTGAAGATCCTTCACCAAAAAGGCACCAATATAATAACGCTAGAAGTAGTTTCAGACAGTGGAGATTCAGCTGAGCAAATAGCCACTGCAATTACCAAGGCTTATTCAGAACACAGACGAGAACAAAGCATCTTAATACAAGAAGGCCTTCTCGCTAAACTAAAAGAAACGGAGCGTCTTCAAGAGCTAAAAGTCAAAGAACATAAACGTAGACTAGATGAACTACGCAAAAAACTAGGTATCCCAGATGAAACCCCTCAGAAACCCTAAGTCCGTTTGAATTCCCTCTATTACGATCAATCACTTAAGATTATGCCGTAGCTAGTTTAAAAAAAGCTGGTATCGTATTTGCTAAGTCCTATCAATTCGTTTAAGGAATAGCTCAGTTAGCAATACATTGCCCACACACCTCACTCTAACAACTTTATGAAAAAAATCTTAGTTACAGGCGGAGCCGGATACATCGGCTCCCACACTTGCATCGAACTTCTAGCCTCGGGTTACGAAGTCGTCATCGTCGATGATTTCACTAACTCAGTAGCGGAGCCACTCCAGCGCCTACAAAAGCTAGCTGGAAAATCAGTCAGCTTCCATGAGGTAAACTTGCTCGACGAAGCAGCCCTCGACGCAGTCTTCGTAAAAGAAGGTCAAATCGATGCAGTTATCCACTTCGCAGCGCTTAAAGCAGTAGGTGAATCTGTAGAGAAGCCATTGATGTATTATAAGAACAACATCTCAGGCTCACTCACACTCTTCGACGTGATGCAGAAACACGGCGTAAAGAACCTCGTATTTAGCTCCTCGGCTACCGTTTATGGCGACCCTGAAGAGACTCCGATCAAGGAAGATGCAGCAGTGCATGCGACTAACCCATACGGCCACACTAAGGCGATGATGGAGCAGATCCTCATGGACACAAGCCACGCATTTGACTGGGGCGTCGTTCTACTTCGTTACTTCAATCCTGTCGGTGCTCACGAGTCTGGCGAGATCGGTGAAGACCCAGAATACCCTAACAACCTTCTTCCTTTCGTCTCTCAAGTAGCTGCTGGTATCCGCGAGCATGTGACTATCTTCGGAGATGACTACGACACTGTCGACGGCACAGGTGTCCGTGACTACATCCACGTAGTAGACCTAGCACGTGCACACGTTAAATCTATCGAGAAGCTCGCTAAGCACGACAAAGGCACACTCATTTACAACATCGGAACAGGCACTGGCTACTCAGTGCAGCAGATGGTCGAGACCTTCCGCCAAGTTTCCGGTAAGGAGATCAAGACTGTAGTCGGACCAAGACGCCCAGGCGATATCGCTGAGTGCACCGCAGACGCCACACTAGCAAACAACGAGCTAGGCTGGAGCGCTAGCTATGGTCTACAAGAAATGATCGAATCAGCTTGGAAGTGGCAGTCACAGAATCCAAACGGATACAGAGACGCTAAGTAATTAGCCGATCATCTTAAATCTTTAGGAGCCTCTCAGTTTATCGCTGAGAGGCTTTTTTATGCTTCAGAATTGATTCATTAAAGCAGTCCATCCGCCTACAGAGCGAGCTCCATTTATCGGTCTGAATCTAGCTCTTGGGAGAAACTCATTGACACTTAATGCTCAAAATGAGTTAATTATAAATGTAGATGTAATAATCAGGTTACATTTACACGTAATTCCCCAACACTATGAACAGCCAACTCACCGCACTCACGGCAAGTGTCATGCTCACTAGCTTAGCAGCAGCACAATCCTCTATCGAAGGTATCGCTTCAGATTTTGGAGGTTTCTTTGAATCCTACGCTTCAGGCACTGAGTCTGGGCTTAATGCAGATAACAACCGTCCGGACTCTGCTCATAACCTGCTAGGATTCTATGTAGACGGAACCATGTATTCTACTGGGGTCAACGACGCCACACTCACAAATAACAATGTAGCCTTCACCACAGGAAACTACGGGGCCTTCATTCCTTACCTAGCTGAATCAGGTAAAGCTGGTCAAGGTGCTGCAGAAGATGGCGATGCCTCACAATTTTTGGGACAAATCTATAACACCCCAGCGGGTAGCGAAGCATTCGATGTGACAAGCTATATAACCGACGGAGAGAAAGGCCTCGGCTTGTCCACTTTTGCTAATAATGTCGGAGGTGTATTCAAATTTGATATTTCTGAAGTAGATGGCTCAACGGTAGGAGATGGGATACCAGACTTATTCTACTTCAACATGGCTCAACCATCATCAGGTAAGGTGAACTACGAGTTTTTCGATGCGGCTGGAGACAGTCTAGGATCTATAGAGTCTGCCGAAAATGCTCACCCCAATATCGCTAAAATTACCAACGACCGGTTCAATACAGGAACAGGCCTTAAAACTACCGCTCCATCGAACCAGTTTATCCAAGGCTTCTCAGTTGAATTCTCTGACATACCAGGAATGACGCAGGAGATACTAGAAGAAGCGGTAAGGATAGATGTGACCTTACCAAGTGCAGCTGATCCACCATTTTTCGCCTACAACCAAGACGCATTCAAAGCGGTAAGTATTCCGGTCGAATCAGTGCCAGAACCTTCTAGCACAATCATGATAGGATTAGGTATGTTCGGCGTATTATTACGTAGAGCTAGATAAACAGCGAGGGTTTCACCTTCTTAGAGTAGCGATTGATTGCCTCAACCGGCATGACATCTCTATTCTTTTTTGCTCTATACAGGTCACCATTACTGGGCTATGTTTATTGACTTAAAATTGTCATATAGCCTTGACAGCGTGCCATTTAGTCATAGATTCCCGCTTCTTTATCACCTACTAATCAAACTACTACAAACAATGAAGTTACTACTCCCAATCCTCTCCGCTTTCGCAGCCCTAGCCCTGTCATTCACTATGTCTAACTGCGCATCTTATGCTACAGGCGCATCTCATGAAGGCGTCTCTCCCTACCTAGCTGGCTATCAGCCTGCTGCGGAAAAGCCTAAAGTAGGATACTGGGATGGCGATGGAGTGGAAGGCACAGCTCTGATCAAGATCAACATCGATCGTCAAAAAGCATTTTTCTATAAAGGCGGTCAGCTAGTCGGTGAAACTCCAATTTCTACAGGTATCGAAGGCCGTGAGACTCCTCGTGGACGCTTTAAAGTCACTGAAAAAGACGCCGATCACCATTCAAACCTCTACGGAGTCATCAGAGATGATGCCACAGGCCAAATCGTTGTTGGCGACGCTAAGACTGGACGTAACTTCGCTAAGCCTGGCCAGACATTCGTCTACGCTCCAATGACGCACTTTCTCCGCTTCAACGGAGCTATCGGAATGCACAAGGGTCACCTTCCTGGCTACGCTGCTTCTCACGGATGTGTGAGACTCCCTGGCCACATGGCTGAAATCTTCTACAACAACGCCAAACACGGCACTCCTGTTATCGTGGAGTAATCATCTGATTACCTCGACATCATGTTCGAACAAATGGAAATCACTGTCGCGGAGACTGCTAAACTGCTCAGCACAGACTCACCTCCTCTGCTCATTGATTGTAGAGAGGAGAATGAGCACGAGTTCTGCCGAATCGAAGGGGCTATCTTGGTCCCTCTATCTGATTTTGCAGGTAAAGCTGAGGCCTTACTAAAGCACAGCGAAGAGGCGGCTATCATTTATTGCCATCATGGAGTGCGTTCACTCCATGCCGCTCACTATCTTCATCAGCAAGGCTATACGAACACTCTCAGCATGCATGGAGGAATTGAAGCTTGGTCATTAAAAATAAATGCAGGAATTCCTCGATACTAGAAGAATCTATCGGCCAAAATAGCGAGTAAGCAGAACTTCATCGGCAGCATGGGGAATTTACCCCTTTGATATTAGGCGGATATCTTAGCTTATCATGGGTAATTAACCCACAAATTTGATCGTTTTAATATGAATTAAAAGACTGCTCTCAATTTCATGACTCACAACTCACTTAACATAAACAATATTGGCGGAGGACCGAAGTCCTCCGCCAAATTTTGTGTGTGTCGTTTTGCTTTAATTGCCTCAAGGTGGCGTATGTGATTCTAGTCGTATTGTTAAATCTGTCTAGCAAATTTTACAAAGATGCTACATTTTACTTGTAACCTTATACTAGATAAGCCTTACAACCTTATTTGGGCTTATAATAAGCAAGTTACGAATAAAAGCCATAACACACTAAGCTTTATCACCGGATTCCGATGAATCACTTAAATCGAACAAACGTTTGGCTTCTGCTGATTTAGCCTCCAGCCGAGCCTCTTTCTTCTTCGCACGAGCCTCTCTAAAAAAAGACTGAACTAAGCCCAAACATTCATCTAGCATCACATCCTTAGTGACCTCACATTTGTGATTCAGGGGAGGATTAGAGTCGAGGAGATTGATCCATCCACCAGCAGCTCCACCCTTAGGGTCTGAGCAGCCGAATACTACACGATCTGGTCGGCAGTGAACAATCGCCCCAGCACACATTGGACATGGCTCCTTGGTCACATACAGAGTGCAGCCTTCCAGCCTCCAGTCACCGATGACCTGCTGAGCGGATGTCAGAGCGAGCATTTCTGCATGAGCAGTTGCATCTTTCAGCGTCTCTACCTGATTCCAACCACGTGCGATGATTTTACCATCTTTCACGATCACAGCGCCTATCGGAACCTCAGTCGCAGCATAGGCCTTGCGTGCTTCACGCAGCGCTTGCTGCATGTAGAACTCATCGCTAGACATATCGAAAATAAAATCATCCATTACTTTAAAAGTAAAATTCTTTGGTAGTAGGCCACCTGATGCCGATACATTTCACCAAGCCACTATGATGTGCAAGGCAATTTAGATCACATTTCAGCTTATTTGTTACGCCATTTTTTTAGTCTCCGTCTAGATAGAGAGATCCCCCAGACACAGAACAACGCTCCCGCTAATCCCCAGCGCAGAAGCTTCACAAACAGCTCTTGGCCTCTGATATACTGCGTCACTTCATCAGCATCCTTCACCTCAGCCATCCCCTGCTTGTGGTAAAGTAACATTCCTACCAATGTGACACAGAGCAGCACTACTGATAGCCAAAGCACCCAACGCCAGAACCTCACTTTCTTAGTTATCGCCTCTGCTTCCATTAGTGGAAAAAGGTCACTTTCTTAAATTTATCTGGCTGATGATAGTCTGGCCCACCATCACCTAGATCAGTGGCACTGACAAACTTCTGCTCAGGAGATCCCACGATGAAGGTCACATTCATTTTGCTATTTTCTCCAAAATTCAGCTCACTTCTTAGCAAATTAAGAGGAATAGCCGCGGCAGCCATCCAGCCACCACTCGGTGATAGGTCCGCATACGTAGCCACTCCCTCTAGAGGAATATCTTCTTTATTTTCACGCTCACGTGGAGCAGTGAAGAATGCTGACCACCACGCTCCATTCGGCGCTAAGTTAAATTCTAAATATCTTCCAGAGCTCGGGTCTAGTATGAAAAACTCTGCTACATCACACATCCACAGTTCAGACTTAAACGCCCCGGGTCTAGCCTCAGGGTGGATATTAGAAGGAGATTCATGGCAAGCTGTGAACCAAAGATAATCATGATCCATCGCTAAGCTAAACGTCAGCGGCTTCTCTAATACCTCTCCATACCAGTCATTGGCTAATCCGAAAAGCGCTACATCCAGCTCACCCCAGCCCATCTTCTTATCCGAAATCTCAATATTCATGTCTCACTATTATCATAAACTTGCTGATGAGAAAGCTCATTGTTCACTGTTCATTTCTCCCTAGCTATGTTAAGACCGCCCCGTGAACGAGAAACTGAAACCACAGCTACCAAGCTTACTAGGACTAACCAAGGATGACATCATCGATATCTTCAAAGAACACGATGAGCCTGCCTACCGTGCTGTCCAAGTGCTAGAGTGGATCTACCGACACCGTGCGAACTCTATCGAGGAAATGACCAACCTCTCAGAGCCACTACGCCAAAAGCTCAACGAACAATTTCGCTTCAAAACTCTCAGCAAAGTCACCATCCAAGGTGCTGAAGATACTACTCAGAAATATCTCTTCAAGCTGCATGATGGCCGCTACGTGGAAACTGTCCTCATCCCTGCATCCAAGGGTCTCTACGGCGACAAAGCAGATCGCCTAACAGCCTGTGTTTCCTCACAGGTAGGTTGCGCCTATGGGTGTAAATTCTGCGCATCAGGACTCAACGGCCTCACCAGAAACCTCACTTCAGACGAGATCGTAGGCCAGCTCATGGCAGTCGAAGAGCTCTCAGGCAAGAAGATCAACAACATCGTCTTCATGGGCATGGGCGAACCACTCGCTAACATCAAGAACCTAGAAAAAGCACTCGATATCATCACTGGCCACTGGGGCATGAACATCGGCGCTCGTCACATCACCATCTCCACATCAGGCCTAGCTCCGATGATTAAAAAACTCGCTGACCGCAAGCAACAGATCCGTCTAGCCATCTCGCTCCACGGAGCCACAGATGACGTCCGTGACAAGATCATGCCAGTGAACTCCAAGTGGAATATCGACGAACTCTTCCAAGCTCTCCATTACTACAAGGAAAACAGCAACAAGCGACTCACCCTAGAATACATCCTCATCAAAGGAGTCAACGACTCCCTAGATCAGGCTAAAATTCTAGCCAAGCGAGCTAAGTCAGTCAAAGCCCTCGTCAACGTCATCCCCTACAACACCGTAGAAGGACTAGACTGGGAACGCCCAGACGATGAGCACTGCCACCGCTTCCGCAACACCGTCAGAGACACCGGAGTCACCACCACCATGCGCATTGAAAAAGGCCATGACATCGACGCTGCCTGCGGCCAACTCCGCCTCAAACAAGAGACCGAAGACGGCATCATCAAAGCACCAATCACGACGTGATTTGTCGCTAAAGCGACGTCAATGGGTCTGGTGCGAATGGCACGGAGTTAAGCTGCCTTCTCGGTTAAATTACTGTTAGAAAAAGCCTGTCTATGGTTGTTTAATATGTGAACAAAAAAGAACCATTCCTGACAGGCTTTTCCTCATTCCTTTTTGGCAGTGAGAAGAGAACTAAACAAGATGTTTTTCGTAGTAAAATTGATCATTTAAATACATCGAATGCATCTAACTTCTCGATGCTATTTGAATCTGTTTTACCTTCCGAATCACTCCGTGAAATCCAAAATACTAAACGAATGCGCATCTATGATGAGCAAACTACTCTCTGGGCATGGTGTTCTCAAATATTAGAAGGTAATGCTAGCTGTTACAAAGCGGTGAGCAATGTTCAAGTCTGGCGAGAGCAGCTAGGTTTATCTGCACCCTCTTCTCAAACTAAAGCCTTCTGTGACGCTAGAAATAGGCTTTCATTATCTTTCATCAAAGAAGCCAATGAGCTTGTGATTAAACATTTAGACACTCGTGTGACCTCACGTGATCTATGGAGAGGTCTTGAGTTAAAAGCGATTGATGGTAGCTCTATGCAGCTCTTTGATACTCCAGAAAATCAATTAATTTACCCCCAACCGAGTGAACAAAAGCAAGGCTGTGGTTTTCCTGTGGTCGGCGTCTGTGGTGTGGTTAACCTAAGTCATGGAGGGTGGGAAACTATGGCCACATCAGCACTAACGAGGCATGATCTTTCGGCTACCTATGAAGTGCTTGAGTATTTTGGAGAGCGAGATCTTTGTCTAGCTGACCGGGCTTACAACTCGTATGAATT
>CAKZNV010000213.1 GCA_937132085.1 uncultured Rubritalea sp.
TAGAGTGTCCTAATTATGAGGCAACGCTACAGAGTATTACAAAGAGCTTCGGTGTGCTCTATTTATGAGGCAACAGGGCAAAGCCCCCGGAGAAGTCAGCGGCAGCAAACAAGATTGCCTACTACTCCACTGCCATCAATGCGGCCAAGTAAAAAGCAAAGGCAAACTCAGCTGGAAATTTGAAATAGTGAATGTGAAATAGTGAATATTAAATTAGCTCCATCGTCCACCCTTGCGAATTCTGCGCATCTTTGCGGCTAAAAAATCCAACAACCAAGTTCCGTTCCATCATCCAGGCTCCGTGCTTTCCGTCCCTTCCGCTAGCAAAGCTAGTCCCGCAACTGCGGCGATGGTCAAAAGAAATCCAACACCCAAGCCCTCCATCACCCGTAGTAAAAATGCTCCATCGTCCACCAAAATTCTGTTACATTCTGTTACATTCTGTTAATTCTGTCTAAAAAAGTCTCCAGATAAAACTTCTCCATCACCACATGAACAACATCCACCAACTCCTACAAGACTCCATCGAAGACTTCGCCATTTCCAGAAGCGAGCGCAAGGAACTCAAAGCAGCCCTCACCGCTATCTCTGGTCAGAAAACCGAACAAGCCAAAGTCCGCCAAATGGCATTCAAGATGGCGACCTCTATCATCTCAGAAATAGGTGAACCCGCTGCCATGGACTGGCTCCAAGCCGTCATCAAGCTCCTCTACGCCAACGAAAACGAAATCAAATCCAATGCCTACTTCAGCCCAGGCGACGATTGCCTCAACCGCATCCGCCGCCTCATAGCCGAAGCTCAGCGCACTCTAGACATCTGCGTTTTCACCATCACTGACAACCGCATCGTAGAGCGAATCGAACAAGCTGCCAAACGTGGCGTCAAAGTCCGCATCATCTCTGACGACTTAAAATCCGAAGACCTAGGCTCCGACCTCGAACGTCTTAAACAGGCAGGCATTCCCTGCCTCTACGACATCACTGACGCCCACATGCACCACAAGTTCGCCATAGCTGACAACACCACCCTCCTCACCGGTAGCTACAACTGGACCCGCTCCGCCAACACCGTAAACAACGAAAACATCATCACCTCAAACCACCCCAAACTAATCAAAAAGTTCGGCATTGAGTTCGATCGTTTATGGAAGCTACTAAGCTAGCACCTAAGGTGAAGTTACCAGTCAGCAGTTTCCAGTTACCAGTTACCAGTTACATCCTGCTGGTGCCGTTCCATCAATCAGGTTCCGTGTAATTCCGACCCTTCCGCTAGCGAAGCTAGTCCCGCAACTGCAGCGATGGTCAAAAAAAATCCAACACCCAAGCCCACCATCATCCGTCCTTCAAAAAGCCTCCATCGTGCACAAAAATTCTGTTACATTCTGTTAATTCTGTCCAAAAAAACTCCCCAGTAAAAAACTCCTCCATTTGTCACCAGTTCCAGCAACTTGAAACTTGACTCACTCCCCGCCACCATCGAACCTTTCCACATGTCAGTAACGGCGCAGCCATTTATAGAATATCTCCAGCAATTAGAGCGACAGGGAGAAACTCATGTTCACCTCGATGAACAGGCAACCCTCATTCTCAGAGAGTTCTACAAGAAGGCAAAAGGCATCACCGACGCACCTGTCACCAAGCTCGCTCCAGACGACGAAGACACTAGCGAAGACTCCACACCAACAAGCCCTGAAAAAGCCGCCGCACCAGCTGAAACCAAACCAATTTCCGTAGCCAAAGGCAGCAAAGCCGAGCAGATAGCATCGCTCAAAAAACAAGCCGCCCTCTACGCCCCGGTCAAAGAGCTCGGCACCCTCCGTGACAAGCTAGTCTTCTCCTCAGGAGACCCAGACGCCGACATCATGCTCATCGGCGAATGCCCAGGCTATCACGATGAAAAAGCCCAGCAGCCATTCTCTGGACCAGCCGGCACCAAGCTCGATGGAATCCTCAAAGCCATGGGACTCACTCGTGACCAAGTCTACATCACCTACATCGTCAAATACCGACCATCGATGGAGAACCAGACCACTGGTAACCGTAAGCCGACCGAAGCTGAGATCTACGAGAACAAAGTCTTCGTGGCACAAGAAATCAAAGTCGTATCGCCTAAAGTCATCCTCGCACTTGGCGCCACCGCCTCACAGATCTTACTACGTAGTAAGGAATCACTAGATTCACTCCGAGGAGAATTCCATAAGCCATTCGGTATCCCAATCCGTGCGACCTATCCGCCAAGCTACCTGCTCAACGCAGAAGGCAAGAGCGACAAGCGACAAGTCTGGGAAGACATGCTTGCCACTATGGAGCTGCTAGACATGCCCACCACTGAAAAGCAAAAAGGCTACTTCCTCTAACAGCACTCAGCATCAAATCCCCCATGGCTAAAGAACCAAAAGATGAACCACCTACCGAGAAAAAGAAACGATTCTTCACTCGGAGGAAATTCCTCTACACAGCCATCGCCGGAGCATTCGCTGATGCCTTCTTCATAGAGCCTAACATCTCGTCATTCACTCACGAGGTCGTCCGCGTCCCCTTTCTCCCACCTAGCCTCAATCATCTCAAAATAGTCCAGCTCTCTGACTTCCATTACAAGCCAAACAAAGACCAAGGCCTGATGGAAAGCGTCATCAAAAAGGTCAACGACCTCGAGCCAGATCTTATTCTACTCACTGGCGACTACGTAGACGGCCACGACCCAGACATAGATCCCCTCCTGATCCATCTGGCTCAGCTGAAAAGCAAACATGGCATCATTGCCTGTATGGGAAATCACGATGGTTGGGTCAACGACGGCTCCGTCTATCGCAAGAAATTTGAAGACATAGGCATCACCTTCCTGATCAACGAGAACATCAAACTCACCATCAAGGATGTAGACCTCTACATCGCCGCAACTGACTTCATTTGGAAAGGCAAGCCAGACCCAGTTGCTACGCTAAAAGGAATACCAGCCAACGCCCCACTCATCACCCTCGTGCATGAGCCTGACTACTTCGACACCATGCTAGAGCATCGTGACCACCACCTCCAGCTCTCTGGCCACACCCACGGCGGACAATGCCGAGTCCCATTCATCAACTTCGCCCCGAAGAAAGTCCGCTATGGTAAAAACTACATCCACGGCGTCTATAAGAAACAAGACAGCAGCGTCTTCGTAAGTAAAGGCGTAGGCACCACAGGCATCAGAGTCAGATTTTCCTGCTTCCCAGAGATAGCGGTGCTTAGTTTAGTCGGTTAATTATTTTTTTTCGTGTTCTACTTATCCTCAACATTCAGTCTATTAAATGTAGCCTTTGTTATCTGACTAGGCTTTAATCTGGTAAGAGTAGCTGAGCATCTATTTTTCCCAGCAGTGACTAGGCTCATTTTATTACCACTCTCCCATGTGATCACAAGCTCATCCTTAATGAACTCCCAAGTCCCTGAACTATCTGTGCTAGAAGTGGCTGTGCCATCAGTTAGTATTGTATAACCAAAATCACTTTCCTGATCCTTCCAAGTTCCTTCAAATGGCTGGATAGGACTACATTCGAATTCTGGATCCTCTGTATCGAACTGAGAAGCCAGATAGCGAGATTCCTTAGAATTGATCATCCTTAAGTAGCCTGAGATTCTAAGCGAAATCTGCTCCAATACGATACTATTACTATACCTTTCGTTAAACGTTTTACGGATCGCTCTAGTTTGGCCATTGGTTTCTAGCTTTTCCCAGAACGGTCTCGCGTTAGTGGATAGAATGTTTCGTGAAAGAGCTAATTCACGCATGTAACGGATTCTTTTGATAATATTCAGAGCATCTTTATCTCTAGGATCTACAAAGACTTCTTGTTGGAGCGCTCTTGTAGGAGTTTTTCCCGAGGCTAATTGTTTGATCAAAAATTCCACACGTTCATTACTCGGATTCATCAACTGCTTTACTCGCTCAATCAACTTATCCGGATGAGCAGCATAGACTTCTGCCCACGCCTTATGAGCCTGTTGACCATCACTTTGTAGGAAAGATAACCAAGCTTGTTCTTCCTGCTCATCACTTAGCTTTTTGAGCTTAGTAATAGGTCTCACTTTTAAGTTTTCGATCCAGTATGTAGAGACACTATTATCTTCTACCCAATTCGTCAGAAATGACAGATCCAGTTGCTTACTATCATGCTTCACTGTGTAGCTAAACGTGTAGCTACTATCGACTGAAGTGGAGCTATTCCATGCAAACCCAAGACTAGAAATAGCGGTTGCGCCTTCACCTCCATGATAGAGGAAATTTTGTCGTCCCTTTCTACCAATCTGCCTATGTTGGTGAGGATCAGGAAAACTTTGCCAAACATTACTCAGAAACGTGATATGACAGTTGTTAAACGTAGAATCTAACAAGTGCATCTTTTTATCTACCTTCAGGATGAAACGGTCCGGACCATATTGCTCAAATCCAGTGCCATCCCATGGCCCCACAAAGTGAACTTTAAAACTAATCTTAAGCCCCTCATGCTCTGGTAAATTATTGTAAGAGAATGCCATCGCACTGCCTTGAATCGCTTTATGAAGATTCGGTTTAAGAAGCTTAGCCTCTGATGCATTCTGCCGATTTTCTTTCTGTTTCTGCTTGAGCAATAATTTCAGCTCTTTCACCTTGGCCTTTAGTCTTTGCTTCTCAGCATCTTCGGCTTGGTCTTGAGCTTCGCCAGTGGCTTGAAAGGCACTCGCAAAACCAGAAGTAACAAGCACAGCTGCAGAAGACCACACTAGTTTCTTAAGCAAAAATCCATTCTTCATCATATTCATAGGGATACACATAAGGTAAGTTTTAAGTTACCCATCAAAACAAACCAGCGAAAAACTATTAAATCGTGACTTATGTAAAATCACCTTATCCACTCAACAAACGAATACTCCCCCACCAACAAATCCCCCACCATATTGACAAACCGTTCACTGTAAGCTATAAGAGTTACCATGAAGCTCATTATGCTCATCCTCCTCCAGTTCTGCTGTATTCAAATCAGCACCTCACAAGACTCTCAACCCGCTTCCACCACTTCTGAGTTGTGGAAGAATCCTGTGATCATTGGTGCCAGCGTATCCGATGGCTACGATCACACTGAGCCATTCGGTGGACCTAAATCAGAAGCACTTTCACTCGAAGTTCACCTCAGCAAGCTACTCAAAGTCCCACACGGCAAGATCTCTAACATCGGCAACAAATTCTTCTTCATCCGCCCTATCGGTGTGCATAGCAAACAGGTTGAAGTTGCCGCTAAAATCAAGCCCAGTATAGTCCTCTCACCCGACTACCTATTCTGGCTAGTCTATGGAAATTTCACTGAAGAAAAGTCTCGTATCGATACCCTCCAGTCTGGTTTAAAGAAACTCGAAACCTTCGACTGCCCAGTAGTCATCGGCAACATACCAGACGCCTCAGACGCGGTCCACAAGATGCTTTCACGTAGCCAAGTCCCCCAGCTAAAAACCATCCGACAAGCTAACACCCTCCTCCAAGAGTGGGCTAAGAACAGAAAAAACATCAGTATCGTAGACCTAGATAGCTTCATGAAAGCCTCTGTGAGCAACGAAACAATCAAGCTCAAGCATATTCAATTTCATAAAGGCAGCACTAGAAAGCTACTCCAGAGTGATTCTCTCCATCCTACTAAAGAAGGAGTCAAAGCTGTCTGTTACGCCATGCTAGAAGCCCTACAAAAAATCACCGACTTCTCAGACCAAGACGTAGACTGGAAACAAACGGATTAAATTTAGCATTTAGCATTTAGCACCTGGCATCTAGCCATCTCCCCTTTCTCCAACGGAGAAATTTATACCAGAATAGGGAAAGGAGTAAAACGACGCATCCCCGCTATATTTACTATTCATCATTTAGCATGTAGCCATCTCCCCTTTCTCCAACGGTGAAATTTATACCAGGATAGGGAAAAGAGTAAAACGACGCATCCCCGCTATATTTACCATTCATCATCTAGCATGTAACCATCTCACCCTTCTCCAACAGAGAAATTTATACCAGGATAGGGAAAAGAGTAAAACGACGCATCCCCGCTATATTTACCATTCATCATTTAGCATGTAACCATTTCCCCTTTCTCCAACGGAGAAATTTATACCAGGATAGGGAAAGGAGTAAAACGACGCATCCCTATTACAACGCCCAACTATATTCGTTCGCTGAAAGTGAACTTTATGCGGTTAACACATAATACGCTAAAAAACAAATCGCACCAAACCACGCTAAGACTCTCCGTCAGAGAGCTCGTTTATTGAGCATCCCTATGTAGTCTCACCTGCCCAGATCCTAAAACCTAAAACATCCACCCTAAACCTAATCCCCTAACTCTCACCCTTCGCTCTAGGCTCAGCAGACACTGTATTCGTCGCTGTAGAACTAGTAACAAATGGCCCACCTTCCATCGGAGCCACACCTGTAAATGCTACGTCTGGCATCTCAGTTGGCTTACCCGCTAGTGGAAATTCTTTTCTCAATGGATGATAAGGATAACCTTCCCACATGAGGATACGCTTGAGGTTCGGGTGATCTGTGAAACGAATTCCCATCATGTCGTAAATCTCACGCTCATGCCAGTCAGCAGTCGCCCAGATATCAGAAACAGTAATCACTTCCTCATCTTCAGCAACAGGAACCTTGATACGAATACGCTCAGAGTTGTCCAGCTTAGTGATCTCATACACGACCTCAAAACGAGGATCGACTGATTCATGATCCACACTACAGATATCGATAAGAAGATCTAATCCGAGGTGATCTCGGCAATAAAGCATCACTGCCTTCACCGCGTCGAGCTTAATCACTACTGTGTGTTCACCACGGAATTCCTTGGTGCTAATTACATACTCACCGTAGTTCTCTTGTATCTTTGCTACTAAATTACTCATTACCTGTATTGGTTAAAAATTGTTTTATCCGGACTCTATTTCCCGATCTCTAGTCCCTTGACTACTTCCTCTTCTGGCTCAGCCTTGAGGCCTTTCATAGATGACTCAGTGTCGATCTTCTCCTGCAGCCTCATCAGCCCTTCGATGAGAGCTTCTGGTCTTGGAGGACAACCTGCAATATACACATCCACTGGGATGAGACGGTCGATTCCCTGAAGAGTCGCATAGCTTCTGAACATACCGCCAGAAGAAGCACAAGCACCCATAGCGATACACCACTTTGGTTCAGGCATCTGATCCCAGATACGTCTCACAGCTAGTGCCATCTTATAAGTCACAGTCCCAGAAACGATCATTACGTCTGCCTGACGTGGAGAGAAACGCATCACCTCAGCACCGAAGCGTGAGATATCGAATCGTGATGAAGCCGTAGCCATCAGCTCAATCGCACAGCACGCAAGTCCCATAGGCATAGGCCATAGAGAGTTTTTACGCATCCAGTTGATAGCTGCATCGACTCTTGTGAAAATGATGTTACCCTCTACTTTAGAGTCGTATACGAAATTTGTTTTATCTAGATCTGTGGAAACCATAGGTTTGTAAAGTTGTTGCCGCATACTAATAGCCAAAATCACATTCTCAAGCCTAATATGTGACTAAATTCAGCCCCCATAAATACATAAATTTCACCTCAAAGCGAACTCTCCAGTAACCTTAGCTACCAGACCACTTACCTATAAACACCACTATGATCCTCACCCACCTTTCCCGTCCGTTTTATCGCTTCCTCTGCCTATGTTTCATTACTGTAATCTCGACTAACCTAGCCCACGCACAAGCTGCAGTAGACGAAGATCCATTCGCTGATGAAGCTGTGTATTCACTCATCCCAAGAATGGTGCACCCAGCTCCGACTACTCAATACCTCAGCCCAAAAGTAAAAGACCAAAAAGCTCTAGAAATCACTTCGCTCTTTTCTACTCCTATAGAATACCTACCAGATGCTCCAACCCAACTTACCAAACTCCCCCTAATCATCGATAAAACTAATCAAAACCACAAAATCTATGACATCACCAGTCGTTTTCCAAACATCAAAAAAGGTGATCAACAATGGGTCCACTATAATTCCACAAAGTTAAAAATCACAGCCAATGCCAATGCTTACCTCAGAACAAGCATTAGAGAATACGTCCAGAGAATCGAATTCACCCTACCTCTCACTATGAGAATCACGGGACAGTTGATTGAAGTAGATAGCAAAACGGAATCGAGCCTAAAAAACATTCAGTCTTTAATCTCAAAAAACTCTAACCTGGTTAAGAAGTTACTAGAGATAGATTTAGCTGGGAGGCCTGAAAGCAAACTTATCCAAAAAAGAGAACAAGACCAATTTGCAATCGAAGCCATATTGGACTTTGGTCGGAGTCATGTTTGGGCATTAATTGATGTTAGTAAAGAAGGCTCTAGAGGAATTCAATTCACCTCAATTTTAACACCAAATGAGACAACTATTCTAGAATGTGGGCTCACTGTAGCCGGCAAGAAACAATTACTTATTATCCACCCAAAAGTATTAACTTTAAGCGGGAGACAAATTGAAATCACTAGGTCACCTCCACATGTCTTTCCTCTTGATCCAGTTTTCATCTATGATGTCAAAGATGACCCCTTCGAACAAACAGATAACAAAATATCCATTTACAAAGTTCCCAATGACTTTCTGAACCTATTCGAGAATGACGATTTCAAGCTCTTAATAAGCCCTGTATCTAGATATTTTAATAAAAATGATATAGTCTACGATATAACCAAACTCTTTAACGAAGCTGGGATAAACTTAGATAATACTGTATATTTCAACAAAACGCACTCCGAGATTATTACACAATTAAACTCCGAGAAACTACAGATGATCGAGATGCTATTATATGATATGCGCTGTGGAGGTGTCCCAAGAACCTTCTTTACCAGAGCTGTATTCTACGAGGTCGATAGTAGAAAACCTACAGATCAAGCCTGGACAACCACCTCCGTTTTACAATCTAAACCACAGCCTCTCTACAGATTTAGCATCAGCGATAGGTATGGCGAACTATCAAAAATAACGTCACCTATTGGGCGTATCAAGTTAACAAATAGCGCCAGTGATGATGGAACCACAGCTGAACAGTCTTGGGAAATCGACATTCATCATAATGGCCTCCAATTAAAGAAAAACCTAGAGTTCCTTGTTCCTTTGAACGGAACTACAATCATCGACCTAAAAGAGCTAGGTAACGGCCGCTCCATCATCATGGTCATCGAAACTAAGGAAGAGCTTTACTACAAAGTCGAAAATCGTTTCCAGCAATAATACTTATAAATATTACCATGAGACTCACCCGCTCTTTCCAACCACTCTTCTACGCCTTATGCTTTTGTCTCATTGCAGCTATTTTCAGCGCTTCCATCAATGCTCAAGTTAAACCCCCATCTGAACTGGATAGATGGAAACTTATTCCCCGAATGGTTTACCCCGCTCCAGTAAATTCTTTTCTTAGTCCTAAACGTTTAGACCTTAAAGAACTGTATATCATCACCGCTTTCTCTGCTCCCATAGAACGTTTACCTAGTCAAAATGAAATGCTCAAGAACCAGCCACTGGTAGAAAATAAAGCCCGACCAAATAACAAGATCTACGATATCAGCTCCCACTTCCCCAATATCAATAAAGGAGATAAACAATGGGTTCATTATAATCTGACTACTGGTCAGATCACAGCCAATGCTAACACTTATCTTAGAACTAGCATAAAAGAGTATCTCTTAAGAATTGAGGTCGTGTTGCCACTCGTATTAAAAACAACTGGATATATTGTAGAAGTAGATATCCACACTGACTCAAATTTGCAAAAGATTCTTAGTTTGATAAAAACAAAGTCTAAAAAAGTCCAAATCTTGGAAACACTAAAATCAGAAAGCTTCACAGATTCCTTCGTGAAACCTCAGAAAAAGGATGAAACCAAAAGCTCAATCATCACAAAGCTGAATAGAGAAAAAGGAGTTATCGTTGTCTCAGCACATCTACTACGAACGAACTCAGAGGTGATTGAACTTTCTGGAATTATCGTCCCTAATCAGACGAGCCTTTATGAATGTGGTGTATCTAGAGGTGAGACAAAACAATTCCTCATTCTTACAGTGAATACAATGACTGAAAAAGGTAGAGTGATCGACATACCTAAAACTCCTGACAGAGTATTAAAAGTTAAGTCATTAGGTATGAATGACCCTACGATAAAAGACAACTCCCACGACCCTTTTGATATTGGTTCTGATGAAATGCTAAGAATCGAATACTACAAAGCTCCATCTGAATTAATAGGTATAGTAGGATATGTTAGACCAAAACTAATCATCACTCCAAATTCACAATACTTCAAAAGCGCAGACATAGTTTATGATATTTCACATGAAATCCAGCAAAGTGGGATTCCTGTATCAGGTAATATTTTCTACAATCGGACACAAAATGAGATCATTAGCCAACTTGAGTTTGACCACTCTGAGATGTTTAACTCACTCTTGGAGGATGTAAGTAATAGAAGTATTCGATTTTCTAATCTAAATACCAAAGCGACAATTTATGAAGTGAATACTCGAACTCCAAATAATGAAGCTTGGAATATACACATGATTGTTGATTCTGCTCCTAAGCTAATCTGTCGTTCAAGCTTCTGTTATAAATTGAGAGGTGGTTCTAGGCTGACATCATCTCTAGGCGAAATATCTCTCGATAATGTATTAACAGCCACGGATGAGGATGTGATCATTAAAAATCTTCACTGGAATATTAATCTCGATAGCCCACAGCTAAAATTAAAGAAATCTATCGAAACTATCATCCCTAAAAATGGAGTTGATATTGTTGATCTTAAATATTTAGGAAACGGTCGCTCGGTCATTATGCTAATCGAGACAATAGAGAACCCCTACTACACCTTCAAAAATCGTTTTCAGAAATAACACCTATAAACACCACCATGAGACTCACCCATACTTTTCAACAGCTCTATAGCTTTCTCTGCCTTTCTTTGATTACAGCTATTTTCAGCACTTCTACTAATGCTCAAGTTTTGCCCTACACGGAGCCTGATGAAAGACATCTGATCCCTAGAAAAACGCATCTTGCTCCCGTAGATTCTTTTCTTAGCTCTAAACGTTTATACCCTGAGGAATTAGATGTTCTGAGCCTCTACTCTGCCCCTATAGAGCGTTTACCAAATCATCCTACTAAGCTCACCGAGCTCCCTCTGGTAGCAGATAAAGAAAAGCCAAATGACAAGATTTATGATCTTAGCTCCCGGTTTCCCAATATCCAAAAAGGAGATAAACAATGGGTTCACTATAATCTAACTACTGGTCATATCACAGCCAATGCTAACACCTACCTCAGAACAAGCATTAGAGAATACCTCTTAAGAATAGAGGCCGAGTCACCACTTGTATTGAAAACAACAGGATACCTCGTAAAGCTAGATATTCACGCTGATCCCAGTCTTAAAAAGATACTTAGTCTAATCGAAGCCAAGTCCGGTAAAGTCAAAATATTGGAAACAATAACATCAAAACACACCAAAAACACCTTCTTCGGCCTTAATATCATAGATAAAACCAAGAGTTCAATCGGCACACAGATTAATAGAGAAAAAGGAACGATCGAGGTCGCAGCTAATCTGCTTCGTCCAAACTCAGGCTTAATTAAAATTTCTGCAGTGGTCGCCCCTAATGAAACGAATATTTTCGAATGTGGATTAACAGATGGTGAAACAAAACAATTTCTTATTCTTACCGTGAACACCACAACTGAGAAGGGTCGAATTATCGAGATACCTAAAACATCTACTAAGATTTTAAAAATCGATTCATTAGGCATGAGTGACCCGACCAAAAACAACCAAAACGACGACCCTTTTGAAACAGAACATAACGACATACAAACAATTGAATACTATAAGGTTCCATCTGACATTTTTGATACGATGAGTCTCTTTAGATCTAAATTAGTAACTGCTCCTGATTCTCAATACTTTAAGAGCTCAGATCTAGTTTATGATATTTCACCAGTTACAGAAATGAGCGGGATTCCAACTTCAGGGAGCATCTTTTACAATTGGACTCATCATGAAATAACTAGTCAACTTGAGGTCGCTGATTCTGAGATGCTGAGTTCGCTCCTAGAAAACTATAGCCAAAGAATGCATTCTCCTCCTAATTTAGATACGACAGCGACAATTTATGAAGTAAATATTCGCCCCCCTGAAGATGAGGCTTGGAATATGCACATGATCATCAATTCACAACCTAAGCTCATTTGCCGCTCAGCATTTTGTAATATTGAAGAGAATATTTCCAGACAGTCATCTCAGCTTGGAACAATCTCTCTACAACAGAAAACCTCTCCCACGATTGATAATCGTATTTTCACAAATCAATCCTGGGAGATTAATATCGATAGTAAGCAACTAAAGTTAAAGGAATCTGTTGAAGCTAAAGTTCTAAAAAACGGAGTCTCAATCATCGATATCAAAGACCTTGGTAACGGTCGATCAGTCATCATGGTCATCGATACAAAGGTAGAGCCTTACTATACCTTCATCGATCGTTTTCAAGAAGAGGAAGATGCTTATGAAAGAGCCTTAGATGCTGAGGATGCCGCGGCAGAGGCTGCAGAAGCTCTAGAAGCTGAAAAGTTAAATAAATGATCAATACTCAGTGAGATTGACAATTACTCCTACTCCCCCTACTGACTGGCATGACTCTCTTTACTGTGATCAAGATTGGACTCTGGATTTTTATTATCCTTTGGACGCTGTTAGGCTATTTTCTCGTGAAGAATTACCAACGTTTGTTCGGACCACATGCGGATGATCCTGCTGAGTCACCTGGAGCTAGATCCTTTGGAACAGCCCACATTTTAGCAGTCTGGATAGGTGGAATGGCGTTAGCAATTTATTTCCTATCGACTGTAGGCTAATTGCATTCTAACACCAATCTAGGATGATGATTTCCGCTGTGCCTTCAGCACAGTCTAAACTAGATGATTTCAAGCCATGACTGAAGTCATGGGCTTTGCACATTATGTCCTTTCAGGACAGCTCTGTGCTTTGGCCATCACCTTTAAGAACCGATGTCTGAATGCTTAGTCCTTTCAGGACGGCTCAGTGCTTTGGCTTCTCGCTGCTAGATCTATTTGATCATTTAATCTCCTGAAGGGAGAACGTGTGCATAGCCCTCGACTTCAGTCGTGGGTTATCATCACCCCCAACATCCACCGTGCTGAAAGCACGGCGCAATAAACCTCATCACCACGAAACACCTAATCTCATACCTTCAACAGAGTATAAGAGCTTCCCGCTCCATGCTCCCTGCTTCCAACACTCAGTGTTGCAAAAACCTACCTTCTCCCAGCCGCTATCACCGTATTCTTCATCAACATAGCAATCGTCATCGGACCTACGCCACCTGGCACTGGTGTTATCGCTGAGCACTTAGGGGCTACTTCATCGTAAGCAACATCACCCACGAGCTTGTAACCACTCTTCTTGCTAGCGTCTTTGACACGGTTGATACCTACATCGATCACTACAGCACCGTCTTTTACCATATCGGCAGTGACGAACTCAGGCTTACCAATCGCTGCAATCACGATATCTGCACGGCGGCAAACAGCGGCTAAATCTTTCGTTCTTGAGTGGGCAACGGTCACAGTAGCATTCCCAGCTTTCCCCATGAGGAGAAGCGCCATTGGCTTACCTACGATCATTGATCTACCTATAACGACAGCTTCTGCACCACTAGTCTCGATCCCCGCATCTTCCAGTAGTCTCATGCAGCCATGCGGTGTGCATGGGAGAAATCCTGTTGGATCTTCCAGCGCTAGTTTTGCCACGTTGAGTGGGTGGAAACCGTCCACATCCTTCGCTGGATTGATCGCTCTCACAATCGCGTCTTCATCGATATGCGGTGGTGGTGGTGATTGAACTAAAATTCCATCAATCGCCGGATCATTATTAAGATCTTCTACTACCTGCATGACTTCTTCCTGAGTCGCATCGATAGGCATTTCTATCTTCTTACTATAGATACCAAGTTCTTCGCATTTTTTCGCCTTTGATCCTACGTAAACTTTAGAAGCTGGATCTTCACCGATAAGAACCACAGCCAGACCTGGTGTGACTCCACGTTCTTTTAGGGCTGCAATCTCTTCTTTACACTCTGCGATCACCTTTTCAGCGACTTGTTTTCCATCGATTCTTTTCATATGTATTTTCTAATTAAGATTGGTTGTATTCTGTATTCATGAGGGACTCCACGTCCACTCTGTATTGCTCAAATTCTTCTTGGCTCAGCTCTTTCGGCACCTCCACGGCCTCCTCCAGCTTCACATAGACCTTACTAAACGGCTTAGGGATACAGAACTTATCCCAGGTCTTCAATCGCCAGCACTTGGAAAACTCCACATTGATCACAACGATCGGTGAGCCACTCGACTGCGCCAGCTTTATCACTCCTGCCTGTAGCACCTGCATCGGCCCACGTGGTCCATCGGGTGTGATGCAGACATGTAGACCGGCTGTGAGTTTCTTACGCAGTGCGATCAGAGCCGCAGCTCCCCTTCTAGAGCTAGATCCTCTCACAGCTCCCACTCCGAACACTTTCACCGCATTCTCTAAAATAGCTCCATCCTTACTAGCACTAGTCAGCACCACCAGATCCCGCTCAGCTCCAAGCTGAGGAGAAGTATACGGCATGGCGAAAATTCTGTTATGCCAGAGAGAATAAATAACTGGTTTATCAGAGAGCTTACTAGTGATCTGCTCAAAGCCTGACATCTTATAACGCAGCGTCCAACCCATAACACGGAGTATCCAGCCTATCGCCTTGCCGATAGCTCGTTGTTTCCAGGTTCCTCGTATTTCTTGTGACTTTGCCATTATTTCTGACTCAGTTCACCAGATTTAGCCAATATGGCAAGCCTATGACACAACTTTTATGAAACTCTTACTGGACATCAATTTCCCCCATCGCTATCAATAATCACGTCACAAACTAACACCTAGTATTCTAATCCGATTAAATCTGGATCTACAAATACGAGGAAAGACTTGGCACGCTAATTGCTACACCAATGATGCAAGTGAGTTCGACCTCACTCTAAAATTCACAACCAAACAATAACAACAACATGGCTAAATATAGACTAGATTACATCTGGCTGGATGGATACACACCAGTTCAGAACCTCCGCACTAAGTGCATGATCAAAGACTTTGAAGATTTTCCTACATTGGATCAGCTTCCTGACTGGGGCTTCGATGGCTCATCTACTAAGCAGGCAGAAGGCGGAGACTCAGATTGCGTTCTTAAGCCAGTAGCTCTTTACCAAGACCCTACTCGTGCTAACGGTATCCTCGTTATGTGTGAAGTAATGCTTCCAGACGGAACTCCACACCCATCTAACGCACGTGCAACTGTCGCTGAAGACGAAGGCACATGGTTTGGTTTCGAGCAGGAATACTTCCTCTACCAAGACGGACGCCCACTCGGCTTCCCAGAAGACGGATACCCAGAGCCACAAGGTCTCTACTACTGTGGCGTAGGCTACAGCAGTGTTGGCAACCTCGGCCGTGAGATCTCAGATCTTCACCTCGACTACTGCCTAGAAGCAGGAATCAATCACGAAGGCATCAATGCTGAAGTGGCTAAAGGTCAGTGGGAATTCCAGATCTTCGGCAAAGGTTCTAAGAGAGCAGCTGACGAAATGTGGGTAGCTCGCTTCCTTCTGCAGCGTCTCTGTGAAGAGTATGGTATCGACGTAGAATACCACTGTAAGCCAGTCAAAGGTGACTGGAATGGCTCAGGAATGCACGCTAACTTCTCTACTGACATCCTCCGTGACACAGGTGGTAAGGAATACTTCCTCAAGCTCATGGATGCTTTCGAAGCAAACGTAGAAGAGCACATCGCAGTATACGGACCAGACAACGACATGCGCCTAACAGGACTTCACGAGACTCAGTCTATCGATAAGTTCTCATGGGGTGTTGCTGACCGTGGAGCATCTATCCGTGTGCCACACAGCTTTGTTAAGGATGACAAGTATCAAGGTTACCTTGAAGACCGCCGTCCTAACTCCGAGGGTTGCCCATACAAGATCGCTTCTCGTATCATCAAGACGATCCAGTCAGTATCTGTATAATTCATTAAACAGCATACATTTTACAAAGGCTCTTGCTTCGGCAAGAGCCTTTTTTGTGGATTAATATAACTCTAAGAAGACAAATTTGGCCTCTTCACAGATGCACTCAGGCATGCGAAAACGACTGTCTGCCAAGGCACGAAGAGCACGCCTAGAGCGTAATCGTGGTCAAACAATGTAGCGAAGTTGAGGAATAAGCCAGACACACTACCAAGAATCACAGTAATAATCGCTCGGTTTAGTGATAGTTTGCGCAGCATACAGAGCCATAAAGCTAGAATTAAGCCTAAACTCCCAGCAAGGCCAGACAACATGGGTGCAAAAAGCTCAGAAGTTTCACACAGCTGAACATATAGAAAAAAGGCGAGATAATAAGAAGCTCCAGACAGTGGAGTAAACAACAAGCCCAACATCCACTTTTGTATAGTAGTTAATAGGGAGTAGTAGCTAACGAGTAGAAAAACAGCAAACATCACCCCGAATACGATTCCAGGTATAAGCATAATAAAGCCTCCTCTCATATCCCCATGCAGTAATGTTGTGATAATTCCACAGATCAATCCGCAGATAGCTGCGCATGCTATTTTGTTCATAATTTTTTAGAGTTTTGCATCCATTTTCAGTATCCCCACTAGGCTGTTAGGCCTCTTAAATATGATAATTTTGATTTGTTACCATGCCATTAGATTCCATTTCATCTAGACTTAGAATCAGATCACGGAATGCTTCGCCCATCTCAGCGGCAGTTTCAAATCTATGCATAATCTCTGGCGTCATGGATCGGCTTAGAATATAATTAAACCTAGGGTCTAATCGCTCAAACACCTGATAGTTAAGATTATTAGGGTCAGGCACCATTCCTGTGATCATATTATACAAAACACAGCCTAAGGCATAAATATCTGCTCTATGGTCAACTAATTCAGGAGCGTGAATCACCTCCGGAGCGATGAAACCAGGACTACCCCAGATCACTTTTTCCTTATGTGGATCCATAACGTCTCTCGCTAGACCAAAGTCAGCAATTTTCGGTGAAGCAAAAGCATCAATTAAAATATTATCTGGCTTGAGGTCACGGTGTAAAATCTGAGCATCATGTGCATGCGCTAATCCTTCACAGACTCGCATCATGATTTCAGCCGTCTGCTTAGGCTCTACGCCTTCAGCACCGATCGCATCATGCAGGCAACAACCTTCGACAAACTCCATGATAATGAAAAGCATCCCATTCACTTCACCATAGTCGTAGATTTTTAGTAAATGCTCATGCTCCAACACAGCCATCGATTGCGCCTCAGCAAAAAATTGCCTAAAAAACTCTTCTTCACCAAAGGTCTTACTGAGCAACACCTTGATAGCTACATCACGCTTAAAGAAGCTGTGGTAACCTTTATAGACTGCGCCCATCCCACCGTATCCAAGAATACTCTGGATATCGTAACCATTAAACAAAGGTGTTAATTCCTCTGGTGTTGGAACATAAAATGCTGGTGGATTTTCTTCTGACATACTCAATTTTCTAACACGGTGAGGTTAGCAAAATTTTGTCTAAGACGTCAACTAATAGACACTAAAATACTCATCTCACTAGCAATTGGTAAAAGAGAGATACTACCACAATCCATATTTACCGAACTGGAGAGCATAGATCCCCATTAGTAAATTAGCCACCGCGTGCATCACTATACAAGCTGTTAGACTCTTCGTCTTCACTGCTACGAAATACATCAATGAGCCAAAAATCACTGCTCCAGCATAATCCACAGGCATGTGAATAAATACAAAACAAGCAGTCACTACCCCATAGGTAAGCCAACTTGGTTTACCGAATGGAACCTTCCAATATTTGCCATCCATGTTGACAAGAAAGCGCATCAAGAAGCCTCGCCAGAAGAGTTCCTCAACGAGAGAAACCACCACTACAGCACGGAGAAAGCGGAAAATCGTCGTCACCCACACAGCTAACGGATTATCTAAATCCCCTGGGTTAAATCCTTCAGTTCTAGGTGCTAAGCCAAAGTGCTTCCAGACACCCACCTCTACTTTGTTCTCTTCTGTAAACCCTAGCTCAGTAAATAAATGTGTAGGCAGTATCCAGAACGCAATCCCGATCACTCCCATGAGAGCTCCGAACCAGACTCGCTTATCCCATTTGATATCATAGTGCTTCCAGAAAAAGATCAGCAAGCCACCACAGATAATCGTCTGGATAGGATACATCCAGTGCTCAGGCCAATGTCTCCACCACGGAGCTGCATCGTGCTTCCACTCTAGTCCACTCTCAGCAATCGTCATGAACACAAAACTAAGCCCCATGAATACAGCTAGCGGAACTACATGGGCATAGGTTTTATCGTTTCTTATTTCTGAGAGTTTCATTGTCTTACTGGGAGTTTAAATTTCTAACAAATTGTTCCATTCTGGTCATCGCTTCACGGATCTGCTCCATACTCGTGGCATAGCAACAGCGTAAAAACCCTTCTCCGCTCTCACCAAAGGCATCACCTGGAACAGCTGCTACCGATGTCTCTTCTAGCAGCTTCATGGCAAATTCTTTACTGCTCATGCCAAACTTACGGATATCTGGGAACACGTAAAACGCACCACCTGGCATGTGGCATTCCATCCCCATTGCGTTGAGTCGCTTCACCATGAAGTTTCTGCGTTGATGGTAAGCTTTCTTCATTTCAGCCACCGCTTTCGCACCATTCTGTAGAGCTTCTATCGCAGCGACCTGACTCATCATCGGAGCACAGAGCATCGAGTATTGGTGGATCTTCATCATCGCATCGATCACTGGCGCAGGCGCACAGGCATAGCCGAGGCGGAATCCAGTCATGGCAAATGCCTTTGAAAATCCATGCAAGAGAACACAGCGTTCCTTCATCCCAGGAAGTGAAGCAATCGAAACATGCTCTTCTTCACCATAGATTAGCTCACTATAAATTTCATCTGTTAGAACCATCAGATCATGCTTGATACAGAGTTCAGCTATCTCTTCTAGATCTTTCTTAGGAGCAATAGCCCCCGTAGGGTTAGTAGGAAAGTTCAGCATCAGCACCTTTGTCTTAGGTGTGATCGATTTCTCTAATGCTTCTGCTTTTAAAGCAAATCCATCAGATTTTTTAGTCGCCACAGGCACCGCAACTCCATGCGCCATCATGATGCTAGGACTATAAGAAACATAACACGGCTCATGGTAGATCACTTCGTCACCAGGGTTTAGCAAGGCTCTCAGTGCCAGATCGATCGCTTCACTGACACCGACTGAAACTAAAATTTCGTCTGCTGGATTATAGTCCACATTGAAAAAATCCCCCACATATTCAGAAATCAGTTTACGCAGCTTCAGCAAACCTAGATTCGAAGTATAACTAGTCTGTCCCTTCTCCAGAGAATAGATCGCCGCTTCACGGATATGCCAGGGAGTCGCAAAATCTGGCTCGCCCACACCGAGTGAGATCACATCGTCTCTGCCCTGCACGAGCTCGAAGAAATCACGGATACCTGAACGAGGCACCTTTGCCACTTGCTCAGAGATTTTAGAAAGATAGTTCATCGCTCTAATAAAAAATTATGGTGAAACTGGCAGACGACCTTCAGGCTCCTCTACTTCGAATAAGAAACCGCTTTGCTTGTAGGTCTTAAGTCGGAAATGAGTGGAACATGAAATGATTCCATTGATCGTGCTAAGCTTCTCAGAGACAAAGCTCGCAATATCACGAAGGTCAGTTCCATTCACCACCACCATAAGGTCATAGCCACCACTAGTAAGGTAACAGGACTCCACTTGCTCAAACCTAGCAATACGCATCGCTAAGCGGTCAAAGCCACCATCACGCTCGGGAGTGAGTTTCACCTCAATGAATGCCCCCACATCAATATTCCCTGACAACTCAGGATCAATCACAGTCTGATAACCAAGAATCACTCCCTGCTTCTCAAATTCTGCGATCTTAGCCACCACCTCAGCTTCAGTGAGCGCTAATAATTCAGCCAGCTCAGTGTGTGAATACCTCGCCTTCTGCTTGAGTAATAATAGTAGTGGATCAATTGACATACCAAGGATCTACATGAACACCAACTAACTGAAAAGATTTTTTCTAGTCTTATTACTTAAGCTCATCAGCAAAAGCTTTAGCAGGCATTACTCCTTGGTAGATTCTTAAATTATCAATGCTACCATGGAAGCCTTTTCCAATCGTCACAGGTTCGGATTTAGGGTGATCTAGTATCGTGCTAATTTCGTTCTCAACGTAGGCGCTAATTTTCTCCATCTTGCCATCTACATAGAGTTGAATCGAATCAGTATCACCAACGCCAGATCCATTATAGATAGAAATTATTTGATGCCAGCGACCATCACGTAGGTCTGTGCTACCAATGATGTAGCCGTTTCCATATTCAGTTCTCAGTGCTCCTTTGACTCCTCCTTCACCTAGGGATTCAGGGTTTAATGTCACTCTCCATTTTGACGAAGTAGCTAGTGGAACTCCCCACTCAATGATAGAACCTACAGGCTGATGTTTTGGGCATTTAATCCAGCACACAATCGTTCTTGGTAAATCTGAATCTATCCCCTTCCAATTGGTTTTTATATAGCTACTCTTCGGCATGAAGCTAGCTGCTAACCCATCCTTGCTAGAAGTCTGATGCAAGCCCACTCCTGAGCCCCAACTTTTTACTTTGTATGGAACGGCGTAATTTTCAGACTGAAACATACCCCTCTCAAGATGATCAAAATTCCATGATACCGATGGCAGCGTATTCGGTAGCTCTTTTAGAAATTGAACTTCATTCGAATCAATTACTTTTAATCGACCGCTAACATTAGCAGAACGTGAATCTCCTGCGAAGAGAGTCTCACTTTGTTTAAATTTATGAAGCGTGGTCACCATCACTTTTCCTTTGAACACATGCACCTCTTCTTCCGCTGTAGTTGGATCTATAGAGACACCAAACTCAGTTCCTAGATCAATGACCTCAAGCTGTGGAGTCAATACCGTAAATCCCTTCGCCTCAGAAGCTACATTAAACCACACTCTACCTCGCTGAATATCCACTTTAGATTCACTAATCACGGTGATTAGTGCAGGAGCCTGAATAATAGAAGTCACTCCAGCTGAAAACTCCATCTCCACTGTGCCCTGACTAATTTCGATTGAGGAACCAGGAGCGAGTGAATTTTCATCCACACCCTCACCAGCTTCACTAGAATGCTGAATGTTATAGACTGAATATTCAGAAGACTTTATTTTCGCCAGTGTTGGATCCTGTTTAGTATCGATAAAATACATAATACTCAGAGAAAAGATCATAAGCGCAGCAGCAGCTAGAAACGATCGCTTTATAATGCGCTTACGCTGTCTTGCCAGAACCAGCTCCATAGAAACAACACTCTGGTGTCCATCTTGAATAAGGTTCGTTGCATCCGAAACCCGCTCTTCCAAAATCGAGTGTAGCTGAGACAACTCACTATAGCGGTTACGGATAGTTACATCTGCCTTTAGAAGTTGTTGCAGATTGGCATGAGCCACTGCAGTAATATCACCATCTAATAGCGAATATATCATCGCATCAACATCTTCTAGGGAATAGGTTATTGGATGATTGTTCATGTGGAGAAAGGAGGCGGAGTTGAGCGGACTTGATTATCGATACAGTCTTTCAAGCTTGAGCGGAGGCGATTAAGAATGACGCGTAGACTACCCTCAGTGCGTCCATCAGTATGCGCATACTCAGCTAGTGGCACAGACTCATGGTAACGAGCTGATACTAACGCCGCGTCACGAGGTTTAAGCTTACCTAGGCAGACTTCGAGAGCTATTTTCATCTCCTCAGTCTTTTCTAAATCCACATTAGTCTCTTCAGCGAGGACTTCTACCAGATCATCATCGAAGACTAGCACATTATCACGTTTCATCTTCTGTCGGTGCTGCATTGCACGGAAGCGAGCTGTAGCTAGCGCCCAGGCCTGGAAATTTGTCCCCATCGTGAAATCTTCACGTCTCTCCCACAGAGCTACATTAGTAATCTGTAACACATCCCTCACATCTGAGACATTGGGGATCAGCTTAGTAATATAACCACGCATCACGGACTGATGCTCTGTCAGAAGACTGACAAATTCAGAAAGGTTTGGTGAGTTTTTAGAAGCTGGCATTTGATTTAGAATACTAGAAATTAATGAACGGACAAGTGAGTAAAAAACTAAAAGGTGTGCAGCGTTAAACTGCATACCTTGATATAGATTAAACTAATCGACTGCCCCCCAAAAAAAATAAAAAGAGCAGCTCGATAATAAATTATTTTCTACGGCGTAGAATCAGAGCGAGTCCACCAAGTCCGAGAAGAGCAGTAGAGCTAGGCTCAGGAACTGCTGTTGCTGTAGTTCCTGAGAACTCAAGGATAGATGTGTCAGTAGCAAAATCAACTCCATCTACAAAGATTTGACCACCTTGTTCAGTAAATTCGGCCACAGAAGCCATAGTAAGTTGAGCACCTACAGCGAGGTTAACAACAGCCACAAAAGGAAGTGGATCACCTCCACCTTGTAGGGTTATGGAGCTTGTTGCATCCACATTGACTGTGCCATTCGCGAAGAACGCAGAAAATCCACCACCGTTAATCACATTAAAAACGCCACGACCGATACCATCATTACCTGCATTAGTCATGGTTACTGCATCAAAAGTGATTGTGTTGGCTGCAGTCACACCCCAAGTAGGCTGACCTGCTAGCTCACCCAAGATCGGAGCATTACCAGTGGTATTAAAGATCAGGCTGTCATTGAGTGTTGAGTCTGTAATACCAGCTACTGAAGCATCCCAGTTTCCGTCATTAGAAATGTCGCCATCAATAGCTCCTGTCCATGTGATCACTGCAGACGCTGGAAGAGCCAGACTACCAAGAAGTGTTGCGCTTAGCGCTAAATGTTTAATTTTCATATATCGTTTTATTTAGGTTGTTTATTATTGTTGTGTTGTAGTGAGTCCGACAAAAGCAGACATCCTTCATTAACAAAGAGACCCGAACTTTCATTTGTTAACAAAAAACTTAAAAAAATATGAAGAGGGAGGCATTTTGAATAATTACGCAGTTACTTGTTAACAAATACCTGTCCCAAGCCTCTATATATTTCAGAGGTGGAATACTTTTTGCATTAGCGAATCAGAGTAAATGCCCAGCTAGGAACTTAAGCGATAATCAACAGTATGATAAAATCACATTACTCACTGCTACTTTTAACTGCCACACTGTCTAATGCAGGTCCTTTTGGCGCCACTAATACGCTCCCTGAGACGACCAACTCTATCTCATGGCTGGACAACGATCGCAAGATAACAACCCTCACCACAGCGAACATCAACGGTGATTCTAACTCAGATCTCATCGCATTGTCCCATAGTGGTGACGAAGTGACTTGGCTAGATCTATCGGCCACTAATAGCCCAAGCATTCATCTTGTAAGTGATACGAGCTATGGTCCTGAATCAGTGCTTACGATGGAGGCCACTGGTGACGCTCACATAGATGTCATAATCTCCTCACGCTGGGATCGGACACTCACTCTTTTTACAAACAATGGCAGTGGAGGTTTTGGAACTGGTAACATCATAGCCAGTAACATTGATACTGCGGTATCCCTCACTAGTGCGGATATCGATGGAAACGGCCATCTCGACATCATCGGTGTATCTGACCATCAAAAAGAACTCTTCTGGATCAGCCAAACATCTGCTGGTAACTTTGCGTCTAAGCAGCCCCTAACCACCCTCACTAGCACACCTAATAAGGTCATCGTTGCTGATATCAATAATAATAACAAGCCTGACTTAATAGTTCTCCAAGGAGGACAAATCACGATCTTTGCAAATGACGGACTCGCTGGTTTTGAGACCGTTTCTCAGCTCGGCAGTGGAGCGATCACCAGCTTCCAAGTAGCAGATGTCAATGGAGGGCTTCCAGATATCATCACCTCATCTAGTATCCTCGGAACCTCCACGCTCTACACCAACGACAACAATGGGAGCTTCACTACCACCTCTAATATTTCTGACACGATCACTGGATACGAGATCAGCCATGTGCTTGATCTTGACGGTGATAATCACTTAGATTTATTTTACAGATCACATCAGAACAGCACTGTCACATGGTTCAAGGGCAATAGTTCTGGTAGTTTCACTCCACAAGCTGAACTCACCGTAAACTCTGGACCTGTCGCCAGCGCCATCGCTGACTTTGACGGGGATCAAGATCCTGACTTAGCTCAAGCAGGCATCTACGGACCTGATCTTTCTATGCACACTGGCCTTGCTAGCAATCCCTTTGAATTCTGGGCCTATGACCAAGGGCTAGACCCATCAGTAGACCTCACCACAACGGACTCCAACAATGATGGTATTAGTAACCTCTCTGACTACGCCTTCGGTGTCTCCCCTGAAGGAAACCCCGTCACTAGACTACCTAAAGCATTAACTATGCCAAATGGCGACATTGCCTTTGAGTTCCTTCGCCGCACCAGCAACCGTCCTCACGGACTCAGTTACCTTGTGCAGCAGAACTCCACGCTATCTGCTCCAGCTACGTGGTCCCCTGTCACACTAGATAACACTAACAGCACAGTCACTCCCGTTGACACCGACTGGGAGATGATTCGTTACATGCTAGTCTCACCTCAAGGCAGCAAGATGTTCCATCGCGTTAAAATAGAATACAGCCAACCTTAAAATCGAAAACACCCATTTTTATTACTATGAAAAGACAATTACTTATTTCGCTACTACTTCTCAATCACTGCAGTGCTGCTACCTTAGAATGGACAGGGAACGGAGACGGAGCTAGCTTTTTCCAAGAAGCAAACTGGCAGATCCAAGGCGGTGGTGCAATCGCAGGTAATCCCCTCGCCCCGAGTGTCACCATCAATGATGACCTCATTTTCACAGGCACGAACCCGAACATCTCTTCAGAGCTAAAACTAGCCGCCTCTACAACCCTCACCAACAACGCAGGGACTCTCGTCATGACCAATAGTGGTGGCATGGACGGTGGAACTATCACTGTTTCTAACAACGGCTCCATCCAGAGCGACTGGATCAATAACTCTACTATAAATCTCTCCCAGTCCAACATTACTCTAAGAGGAGACGGGAATCCATTGAATAACTCCACCATTTCTTGCACTGGTAATGCCTGGACGATCAGCTTCACCGCAGAAACTTCTGCCGATGTGCAGACTGAGCACCTCAGCAAAATTACGATCAATGGACAGCCTGCCGTAGTGGGTGGAAACTGTAGTCTCACAGCCCAAGGTAATGGCGCTACTTTAGCTCCTGCACACGATTCCGATAACGACGGACTCACCGATACATGGGAACAACAATATTTTGGTGATCTAGATGAAACAGCTGCAGGAGATCCAGATGGTGACCAGCTCACCAACCTCGATGAAGTCGCACGAGGAACTAGCCCCATCCTCAGCGATACTGATGGTGACAACTACAGCGACAAGGTTGAAACAGGCACTGGAATATGGGTTAGTAATACCGACACAGGCACAGATGCCCTCTCCACAGATACAGACAAAGATGGCTTACCTGATGGAGTGGAAAGTAATACAGGAACTTTTACCAAGGGCTCCGACACTGGAACAAATCCACACTTATTTAACAGCGATAACGACCGTCTAGGTGATGGAGCTGAAGTTGCTCGTGGAACTGACCCTACTAATGCTAGCAGCCAACCAGACCTACCCAATGTCATTTTCATTATGGCAGATGATCTCGGCTACAATCATCTAAGTAGTTACGGTCAGACACGTCTCGCTACCCCCAACATTGACTTACTGGCGACGCAAGGCATCAAGTTCACAGATGCATACGCTGGCTGCACCGTATGCGGTCCTTCCCGATCCTCCCTCATGACTGGCATCCATAGCGGACATATCCCCTACAAGCCTAACGTAGGACACGTGGACATCACCAGTCGCACTAGGACTGTGGCAGAAGTATTTAAACAAGCAGGCTACATGACTGGAATGTTCGGCAAGTGGGGCATCGGAGGTCTGGGGAGTGGACAGACTCCCAATGATCGCGGCTTTGATACATTCTACGGTATGTTAGATCAGGGTCACGGCCACCGTCACTTCCCAAGCTACCTGTTAGGAAATAATATTAAGCAATCACTTGGCAATACTGTCATAGGATCACAGGGAAACACAAGTAGTAATCCAGCTCACCGTGTCAAACACACCCATGATGCCTTCACTGAAAATGCACTTCAATTCATCGAAGATCAGAAAGACAAAGCCTTTTTCTGCTACCTGTCATTTACGTTACCTCACACCGAAATCATCGCCAGTGATGCTGTGCTTAACACTCCGGAATTTGATCCCGCACTCTGGCCAGAAACCTACACAGCCAACACTTCCGCCCATATTGCGCAGAGTCAACCTCACAGGAATTTCGGTGCAGAGATCCGCATGATAGATAACTCTGTAGGCGCCATCGTTGCCAAACTAGAAGACCCTAATGGAGACGGCAATACCTCAGACTCGATCACTAACAACACCTTGCTAATCTTCACATCAGATAATGGTGGTCAACTTCAAGCAGTCTGGGGTAGCGCTCCGTCGATCTACTTTAACGCTAACGGAATTCTACGTGGAGGAAAAGAAGATAGCTATGAAGGAGGACTACGCGTCCCTATGGTAGCAAAGTGGCCTGGAAAGATAGCTCCCAATACCAGCAGTAACCTACCAACCTACTTTGCAGACTTTCTCCCTACAGTATGTGAACTTGTATCGATCAAACCACCTAAATACACCGACGGCCTATCTATAGCCCCCACTCTAAAAGGTAACACGGCCGATCAGAAAATACACCCATACCTGTTCTGGTCACATCAAGCAGGAAGACTCGACCATGCAGTGCGAGCTGGTAAGTGGAAAGCGGTAAAACGCGGCAACAACTCTATCGAACTTTACAACTTAGAAACCGATCCATCAGAAGCAAATAACATCGCTGGAAGTAACCCAACTATCACAGCTGAGATGCTGAAAATAATAACTCGTGAATACAAAACTGATCTTCCAGACCCAATGCCCTCCCTAGCATCCCCCAAATATCCAAATCACCCATAGATTTTCTCAGAACAGCAGTGGATTCAACTCTATTTAGAGTTGGATGAAGGATGAAGATCTAGAAAGATCCAAAATTAATTAAGGTAGCAGTTTCTTTCTTACATCTTGATACCTAGCAACTCTTCAGTCGCTTCTCTCGGTCTTGCCGTGAGGATATCTGGGCCGTCTTTTGTGACTAGCACAGTGTGCTCGAAGTGAGCAGAGTTTTTCTTATCGCCAGTGATCACTGTCCAGCCATCGCTAAGAGTTTTCACTCTCGGGGTGCCAATGTTAATCATCGGTTCCACTGCTAGCACCATGCCTTCTCTTAGCCTAATACTCCTACCGTGTGTGCGGTAGTTAGGCACAGCAGGATCTTCGTGTAGATTTCTACCAACACCGTGGCCGACGTATTCTTTCACTACTTTAAATCCAAATTGATGCACATGGTCTTCCACTGCTCCACAGAGATCAGCGAGATACTCACCATCTTTAGCATAAGCTAGCGCTTCGTAGAGTGATTGCTCAGTCGCACAGAGTAGTCTCTTCGTCTCTAGATCAATATTTCCCACTGCTACAGTCGTAGCATTATCACCGATCCATCCACCTTTAGTAATGCCCACATCCACACTAATGATGTCGCCATCCTTGATCACGTAGTCGTCACCGATTCCGTGAACTACTTCTTCGTTAGGAGAAATACAAGTGTAGCCAGGGAAACCTCTGTAACCGAGGAACGCACTGACACAGTCACGCTCTTTCATGAGTTCAGCAGCATAGAGATCGACTTCTTTAGTCGTCTTGCCAATACCGTCTGCAATGAATTTAGCAACAGTCTGAAGAATATCACTAGCGGTCTCACATGCGACACGCATTTCCTTGATTTCAGCTGGAGACTTGATGATCACTCCACTCTTATTTTTTTTGCGCTTAGCCATGATATTAAAATTGATTGATGATTTGATCGATCTCAGCTGAGACCTTATCTGGACTCTGAGTTCCATCTATATTTCTGAGAATACCTTTCGCCGTGTAGTAGTCGAACAACGGTGTGGTCAGTTCTTTATAGTTTGCGTAGCGAACCTTGAAGCTCTCGATAGCATCGTCAGACCGAGAAGTCAGAGTCTCTGCATTACAGACTGGACATTCTACTTGCTCACTATTTTCTACTGCGACTGTAGAGTGACATGAAGAGCACTCTCTACGCATTAAGATTCTGCGCTCTAGGTTTTCCTTAGGAACATCTAGTGCGATGACTAGATCAGGCTGACTGATTTCCTGAAGAGCCTCAGCTTGTGGTAGAGTTCTAGGGAAGCCATCTAGTAGCCATCCATCACTCTTCTGAGGATCTTCGTTTAACCAAGATTTCACCATATCCATGATCAGTTGATCAGGAACATACTCACCATTACTGATAAACTGTTCCGCTTGTTTTCCGACCTCAGTCCCCTTCTCTATCTCGCTACGGAGAAGCTTGCCAGTGCCTAAACATGGCACATTGACCAATGCAGTGAGATGTCTAGCCTGAGTTCCCTTCCCGCTAGCAGGAGGGCCTAGTAGTAATACGCGTGAAACAGTCATGGGTTCTGTAAAAGTGATTGGGATTTATGGAGTGGGTTTAAAACATCAGTGGTCGCACGTATCCGAGCGACCACCAATTTTGAATAAAGAATGAAAAAGTAGAGTTACTCTAGTTTTGGACGATCCTTGCTACTACACCTAAGATGAAGAGGAGTCCGATCGCAGCGAATAGATAAACCATCTTGTTGCTGCTCTTAGCGGCTGCTGCCATCTGCTTGCGCTCGACGCGGCCTTTGATCTTACCTTTACGTAGGAAACCATCGTAGTTCTGCTGGATGAGGTGAGTCTCTACCTGGCGCATGATGTCGAGAACAACACCAACCATGATGAGAAGACTTGTTCCACCGAAGAAACTAGTCACCTGATAAGGCATACTCTGTTTCACCACACCTTCACCGAGCTGTGACACGATGAATGGTAGCATGAAGATAATTGTAAGGAAGATCGCACCTGCAAATGTGAGGCGAGTCATCGTGAAGTCGAGGAACTTAGCTGTTGGCTGACCTGGACGGATTCCAGGAATGTATCCACCGCTGCGCTTAAGGTTCTCTGAGATTTCTGATGGGTTGAACATTGTTGCTACCCAGAAGTATGAGAAGAAGAAGATCATCGCACCGGCAATCACATAATACCAGATACCTGCTGGGCTAAGAATATCACCAAGCTTAGTGATCCATGGTGCTCCACCACTGATCATTGAGAAGAGTGCTGTTGGGATTCCGAGGATCGCAGTAGCGAAAATGATCGGCATCACGTTAGCGTAGTTGATCTTAAGTGGAAGATACGTTGTCTGACCACCACCATACTGCTTTCTGCCTTTAGCACGACTAGCGTGGTTAATAGCGATTCGACGTTGTCCCTGAGTCAGAGCAATAGTCGCAGCGATGATGAAGATGAGGAATGCGAAGAGGAACACTGCGAAGAGTGCGCCACCTGTTCCACCTTTGATGATGAGTGAACTCCAGAGCATAGCGATCGCTGCTGGTAGTGCGGAAATGATGTTAATCGTAATGATGATCGATGTTCCGTTACCGATACCGTTTTCAGTCATCTGGTCACCGATCCACATGAGGAAGAGTGTTCCCGCCACAATGGTGATGATGAAGATGGATACGAAGAGGAAGTGATTATCAAACGCAGCGACTTTACCGTATTGCTCAATACCATTGAACATTGGCAGTGTGCCAGGCTTTGTGAAAATCTGATTACCGAGGAAACCACCTTGCACAATAGCAATGATGATCGTGATAAATCTTGTGTATTGGTTAATCTTTTGGCGTCCACCGTCTTCACGTGAGAGACGTGAGAGCTTAGGAACGACTGCGCTCATGAGCTGCATAAGGATCGATGCAGAGATGTAAGGCATGATACCTAGGGCGAAAATACCAAGCTGAGTAAGACCTCCTCCAGAGAAGAGCGTTACCATTGCATTGATGATATTACCATCTGAGGCTTTATCTTGTTGAGCAGCGACGTATTTATCAACTACTACAGAGTCGACACCAGGCATTGTAATATGAACACCTAGACGAACGATGACGATCATCACCAACGTGTATAAGATTCGTTCACGTAGCTCGGCTACTTTCCATGTATTCGCAAAAGCGGAGATCATTGTTTATTTTCTATGTAAAAATTTGAGGCGTCTTGTGTAATAGGGCGAAGAATTGCTTAAGCGCATCCTCACCTCTAAAGTGATAAAAAGTGTCCCAACCTAGCATAATTAGCTAGATTGGAGACACTTGAAATGTTTTGTTAGATCTGATCTAACAGAAGGAGCTGTTTATGAAACAGTTCCGCCTGCAGCTTCGATCTTAGTCTTAGCAGATGCTGAGATAGCATTTACTGAAACTGTAAGTTTCTTAGTAAGAACACCGTTTCCGAGAACCTTGATCTGGTCGAAAGCACCCTTTACAAGGCCTCTCGCACGGAGTGATTCTTCGTTTACAGTAGCTCCTTCGTCGAAGAACTTCTCAAGGTGAGCAGTGTTAACTACTACTACCTTGTCAGCAAAGCGTGTGTTGTTGAAACCACGCTTAGGAAGACGACGGTGGATAGGCATCTGGCCACCTTCAAATCCGACGCGAACGCCGCTACCTGAACGAGCTTTTTGACCTTTATGTCCTTTACCAGCTGTCTTACCTTGACCTGAGCTCTCACCTTTACCAAGTCTCTTGGTTTTGTGTGTAGCGCCTTTGTTAGGCTTCATTGTATGGAGATTCATAATATAATATTTCTATTGGTTAGAATTAGAGTGCTTTCTCCTTGTAGAGTCCACGTGCCTTAAGAACCTGCTCACGAGAGCGGAGCATCTTAAGAGCTTCGATAGTAGCTTTCACTACGTTAGCGTGGTTGTTTGAGCCGAGTGACTTACCGAGGACATCTTTGATGCCTACAGCTTCACATACAGCACGCACACCACCACCGGCGATAACACCAGTTCCTTCAACCGCTGGCTTCAGGAGAACCTTACCACCACCATGCTCAGCATAAGTGTCATGTGGGATAGTTCTGCCGTCTACGAGAGCGATCTTGTGAAGCTGACGACGTGAGTCGAGACTTGCTTTACGGATGCATTCTGCAACTTCGTTAGCCTTACCGAATCCTACGCCTACTCTACCTTCGAGTGTGCCGGATACGAGTAGTGCTGAGAAACTGAAACGACGTCCGCCTTTTACAACTTTAGCGCATCGGTTAATGAATACTACTTTTTCAATGAGCTCAACACCGTCTTCGGTAGTTGGCTTAGCTGGAGCTTGACGAGGTGGACGCTCTTTACGTCCTCCACGGCCGCCCTGGCCACCACGACCACCGCGTTGCTGTGGACGCTCTTCAGTTTTAGCTACTGGTGTAGCCGCTGCTGCTGGTGTAGCAGGAGCTGCTGCCGCTGCTGGCTTAGCTTCTGCTGGAGTGTTTTCTTTGTTTTCTGACATGGTTTCGTGGTTGATTAGAAGTTAAGTCCTGCTTCACGTGCTGCATCAGCAAGTGACTTGATTTTACCATGGAAAAGGTGACCACCACGGTCGAAAACGACTGCTTCGATGTTCTTTTCTTTAGCTCTATCCGCTACGAGGGCACCTACTTTAGCAGCTGTTGCTGCGTTAGAAGATCCTTTTTCGATGGACTTGTCTAGACTAGAAGCCGCACAGAGTGTGGTTCCAGCTACGTCGTCGATGACTTGTGCATAGACGTGTTGATTTGAATAAGTTACCGCTAGGCGTGGACGTTCAGCAGTTCCAGAAACTTTCTTTCTGATACGGCGGTGAATGCGCTGGCGGACTTGTTTACGATTGAGTGTGCTCATGTTCTGATTTTCAGTTGAGATTGTATAATCGGCTGCTTTGGTTATTTACCAACGCTCTTACCAGCCTTACGACGAACGTATTCGCCAACATAACGGACACCTTTACCTTTGTAAGGCTCCGGCTTGTAGTAAGCTCTCACCTCTGCGGCGAACTGTCCTACTTCCTGCTTATCAATTCCCTCTACCTTCAACTTAGTGTTGTCAGTCACAGTGACTTTAACTCCAGCTGGGATAGGGTGAATAATTGGGTGTGACTTACCGAGGCTGAGGTCAAGGTTTGAACCTTTAACCGCTGCACGGAAACCGACACCGAGAATTTCAAGACTCTTAGAATAACCTTCAGTTACTCCAATGATCATGTTGTTAATGAGGCTACGAGCTGTGCCGTGAAGCGCTCTGTGCTGGCGGCCTTCTGTAGCACGGTTTACTGAAACTTCTCCGTTCTCTTGTGATAGTGTGATGCCGAGTGGAAGTTGGAATTCCAACTTACCCTTAGGGCCTTCAACTACTACGAGTCCGTTCTTTTCAGAAACTGTTACTTTCTCAGCTACTGTGATTGATTTTAATCCTACGCGTGACATATATTTATCTCCTTTATAAAATTAAAATTACCAAATGTTAGCGAGATGTTCTCCGCCAAGCTTTGCCTTACGTGCTTTAGAACCAGTCATCAATCCCTTTGAAGTAGAGAGAATCGCGATACCTAAACCACTGAGAACACGTGGGATTTCTCCCGAACCAACATACTGACGAAGACCTGGCTTCGATACACGCTTAAGACCGTGAAGAACTGCTTCCCCTGTGTCTGAGTATCTTACCTTAACCTCCAACTGTGGGAATTGTCCCTCAGTCTTTGTCTCGTAGTTCCAAATGTAGCCTTCTTCTTTAAGTATGCGGGCGATTTCTGCCTTCTGCTTAGAGAATGGAGCTGTGAATGATTCGTTTCCTGCTGCTGAAGCGTTCTTCAGACGAGTCAAGAAATCGGATACTGGGTCACTTAATACTGCCATAGTTTTATCCTTTCAAATTGTTTGTTAAATTAAGCGGTAGCTTCTTCCTTCTTGTTTTCACGGAAAGGCATACCAAGTGCACGTAAAAGCGCACGTCCTGCATCATCTGTATCAGCTGATGTCACGAAAATGAGGTCAAATCCGATTTCTCTTTTGATTTGATCTAGCTCTACTTCTGGGAAGATTGACTGATCAGGGATACCTACTGCGTAGTTTCCTCTGCCGTCAAAGCTCTTACCTGAAATTCCGCGGAAGTCGCGAATGTTAGGAGCTGCCACGTGGATGAAGCGGTCTAGGAATTCCCACATTGTAGCACCGCGAAGTGTTACACGTGCGCCTACTGCTTCGCCCTCACGGACTTTGAAGTTCGCAACAGATTTGCGAGCATAAGAAATGCTTGGCTTCTGTCCTGTGATTCTTGAGATCTCCTCTACGGAGTCTTCTACTGCTTGCTTTCGGTCAGATGCTTTACCACAGTGTGTGGTAACGACGATCTTCTCTAGTGCAGGCACCTCGTGAGGGTTAGTGCATCCGAGCTCTTCTTTGAGCTTAGCGAATACAGTATCCTCGTAGTATTTTTGCATTGTTGTTTTCATATAGTTGCGGGTCAGCTTAAATGTTAATATTTATGCTAGCTTAAGCGCTATCCGTTGGAGAATCGTCATGAAACTCCTCAGGCGGACGCGGGCTTTAACCCAACTAGCTGATTTTCACAAGCAGAATTCGACATTATCTCAAAAAAAATGTTATATATTAGTATTCAGTGAAACTTTCCACCCACTTTAGCCGTTATAAATAATGAAGGTAATTATAATAGCGGAAATCAGGCAACGGATGTTTATATAGAAGCTGATTACTAACGAAATCAAAAACAAGACAACAGTAGCGAATAAGAAAAGATAAATAACTTTAAAATAATATGAACAAAATAGGGTGCCCATGCATCTTATACTATGAAGGCAAAAATAATTTACGATGTGATGACATTTTTTAGACAAAACTAGTCAATCCGTAACGCTACTATAAATGAAAGCTCATCATAGAGACAATTTACAACAACAAACAACAATAAGACCATGACAGCAACAAACAATAACAACAGCCTTAGAATTTACCTCAGGGAAATAGCAAAGACTGATCTGCTCACACGTGAACAGGAAGTTGAACTTGCAGCAAAGATCCAAAATGGTGACAAAAAGGCACGATCACTAATGATTCGAGCTAACCTCCGACTTGTTGTGAAAATAGCCCAGGACTACTCTAATTACGGCCTCCCCCTCTCAGATCTCATCTCAGAAGGAAATATCGGCCTCATGAAAGCAGTCGAGAGATTTGACCCAGAAAAAGGCGGCAAGCTTAGCACCTACGCAGCTTGGTGGATCAAGCAGTCCATCAAACGAGCACTAGCGAACCAGAGCAAGACGATCCGCCTCCCGGTCCACATGGTAGACAAGATCGCCAGAATGCGCAGAATTTCCAACATGCTCGCTGAAGCACTAGGCCGTGAACCGACCAACTCTGAACTAGCTGAAGAACTAGGTATCCAGCGCAGTAAGCTAGCGATGCTCAAGCAAGCATCTCAGCGCCCTGCATCACTCGATGCTCCAATCGGTGATGACGACAGCTCAGACTACAGTGAAATCATAGGCGACGAATCAGCTCTAGACCCAGCTTTAGCACTCCAGAACAAAAACATGCACAATCAACTCGATGGGCTGCTTGAGCAACTCGATGAGCGTGAGACACGCATCATTGGCGCACGTTTCGGACTGGATGGACAGAAGCCACTCACTCTAGAGGAAATCGGAGTAGAGTTCGGCGTCACTAGAGAACGAATCAGACAGTTGCAGAATGTTGCACTCACTAAGATGCGCAAGAGTCTTCGTAAGAAAGACCAGCCATTACCGGCACCATTCGCTAGCTAGAATCAAACTTTAATAAGTGTGTAGAGCGGTAGGTTTAAAAACCTGCCGCTTTTTTTGTGTTCCCCCTCGGAGAAACACACTAAACTAGCTAACTATTTGCTACCTTAAGAATCTGACCTGAAAGCTCAGCTGCATCAGCGGGAGTGAGTTCATTTTTAAGGCGAGCCACCACTACGATCGGACCACGTGTAGTCAACATTGAAACATACTCTAGGACAGACTTCGCAGTCGCTTTAATCCTAGTATTACCAAATTCACCGTCATTTACAGCCATCAAGCTAGAACCAACCATGATGGATCTACTAAACTGCGTCAGCGAGGCATTATCTAAAGTATCATAAAGAACATCGCCATCACGATCGATAACACTGATTCCGTCAGCAGCATATTTCTCAACATACAGCGCTTCTATTTTCTCAAAGGTGCCTAATTTCTTTTCAGCAACTACTGGTGTAACTACTTTCTCTGCTGGCTTGACCTCAGCTTCTTTCTTCGTAGTCATCCCCGAAGCAACAGCCATCGCACTAGCACTCGCAAGCGTAGCCTTAGCATTAGACTGAATCTGTTTCACCTCTGGACTATCTGGCTCAGCGAGTATTTCTCCTTTGTAGGCACTCTCAGCCCACTCTTTATTACTAGAGGGAGAGTTATTCAGCCCCTCTGCAAGACGCTTTACCTCGTCCTCATTGACCCATGAATGTATCGAATCCATAATAATTATTTGCTCTGAGTTTTAGATTGATAAGCACGAGCTAGCTTTACCTCTATCTCCTTACGCAGTGAGTCGAACTCTACGAGCACTTCACGCCCCTCCTGCATGACCCCGACAGGGATCCCTCTTGCACTAGCTTTGATGAAAACATCATCTCTAGGCACTTCTGTATTCAAAACTAAATTAGCTGGCAGAATAGCACGTAAACCCGCACCAGCCTCCACACTTTCTTCCAGATCTCGCTGCACCATTGTCAGCACTACCCCGAGAATAAAAAGATTAGGATTTTTCACACGCACTGATCGTAGCGCTTCTAGCATCTTAGGCATACTGCGCACACCGAGTGGCTCAGACTGCTGAGGCACGATCACTGCATCCGCACAGACAAGAGCATCCTTAGTCACTCCGAATAGTCCAGCGGCCGTATCGATAATACATAAATCATAACCAGCGGCCTCAGCATCATCGAGAAACCTCTTCACCTTGTCCTCAGCTCCACCCTGGAAACCCATGCTCATATCATAATCTCCACCCTGTCCGGCTGGGATCAAAGACAGAGTCTCCATACGAGTAGGAACTACGATCGACTTCAAAGTCACCGCATCCTTATCTGACAAATAATCGAAGAAACCCTTGAGACTCTTAGTCTGACGAGTCAACGAAAGCCCCACTGAACCCTGAGGGTCAGCATCGACTAATAAAACACGTCTCCCAGAACGGGCGAATGCATAGGCTAAATTGACTGAAACGGTGGTCTTCCCCACCCCTCCTTTTTGGCTAGATACAGCTATCGTAATCACGAAAGCCACCGTATACAGCAAACCCTATCTGAAAAGCTAAATTTAAAGGTTTTAGCAATAAAATATAGTCTACACATCCCTACCGATAAGCAGCCTTAAAACTTTCACCCTTCATCAACCGACATTCTAATTCGCACACTAGGTTACAACAGCATAGCTTTCAAAATTAATGGGTTTATAGCTCTTTTACAATATCAGAAAAACGCTCTAAATAATAACGTAAAAGATCGTAATGATGAATACCTCCAGACCCCATACTTGTCTTGAAAACTGCTGCCAACCTATCTCGACCTCCATCAAACTCACTCACATGGTGAGATGAATACTCAATCATCAAAGCTTCAAGTTCACTCCAGCCCTTAACCTTTAAGTAAGGTTTCAACGAATAACTCACACCTCTAATAACCGAGAGACTATCTCTGTAGAAAATAGATTCATTGTATCTACTCTCATCTAGATTAGAAAATTGACTAGCAATAACCTTTTTATAATTATCAATCGCTTTTGTTTTAAAACTAGCTCTCTCTTTCTTCACATTGCAGTAATCACTGAATATCCTGAGAATAATAGGTCTTATTAATGATACTAAGAAAAAAACTGCACCTGCAACTACAGGTATTTGTATCCAATCTAAATTTACGTAACTGTTCGAAACCTGTATCAATGTGAGCTTTATATCCATATTTAATCAAAACTTCTAATTACTTTTAATGTCAACAAATATTAAGCAACTCCCCTTTCACCAACGGTGAAATTTATACCAGAATAGGGAAAGGAGCAAAGCAACGCATCCCTATTACCTCAACCCAACTAGAATGCGTTCGCTGAAAGTGAACTTTATGCTGGAACAACATCAAACAGAATTAGCAACTCAAAACCTTACAGCCTACATATCTGAAGCAGATTCTGGTAGCCCAGTTATAAATCCTATCACTTCATTTCCATGTGAAAAATCTGGTTCAGCCTCCTCAGCTACAATTTCACAGAACTTCCACTCCACAGACTCTCCCTCACCATTTAAATAGCTGACAACTGGCTCCTCTCTCACTAACGCTAACATGTCTGCCCCAGCCGGAACATCATAGTGCCTCACTTGATAATCCACACCACCAGTCAGCTTACCCGACACGTAACAATCATAACGAACGATCAATAACATATTATTTAATAAGCGTAACGCTTAGACCCAGGCTTAGGCATGATCTCAGATCGCAAGCGAGCATACTCAGCACCGTATCTCTTCTTCAACTGCCTATC
>CAKZNV010000214.1 GCA_937132085.1 uncultured Rubritalea sp.
TTTGAGATAGCTAGTTGCTACGCTCTGGTTTTGTCGACCTTGCCGCCGATGCCTAGGATAGTGGCATTTTGCTTGGCAGCTTCTGCTTCTGCGATGTTTTCGTCTTGGACATACATCTGTGAGAGGGCAGTCCAGGCGAGAAGATCATTCGGCTCTAGAGTCACAGCTTGGAGGCCGCAACCGATGGCTTCTTTGATCTCGCCTATCTTCATGAGTGCCATGCCGAGGGCTTGCCAGCCATCGAAAAACTCAGGGTCGAGTTCGACACTTTTGCGATAGCCTACAATGGCTTCTTCAAACTCACCGAGAGCTAGGCAGCCGTTGGCATCGTCGAAAATGGCGTCTCTTTCAGCTGACATTAATTAGTCGGTTCAGGGATGTTTGCATTACTGATAGCATTGCTCATCCATGATCTGTAAAGTGCGAGTTGCACGTTTCTAGAGGAATTAGCTGTGGCGTTAGCCTGAGCTTGGATGAATTGAGCTGTCTTCTCTACGACTCTTTTTTCAAGGAATACGAGAGTTACATTTGTAGGTGTTACCCAGTTGTTTTCAGTGAATGAGTTCTCATCAGTAGCGGCTGCGAGACGGTAGATAGCATCGTGTAGTGGTGGAGCTGTTGGTTGTCGATTGTTGCGACTTGGTCTAACTGGAGGCTTTACGTTTTCCACCTTGTTCACTGTGAGGTTTAGCTCTTTAGCTGCGTCTTCTAGTGACTTGCCAGTTTTATTGGCTGCTATGATTTTTGTTTTGATCTCTTTGACTGATTCAGTGAGCTTCTCATTGGCTAGCTTAGTGATGAGGTCAGCAGTTGCGGCTTCTTTCGCTGCTTCGTAGGTCTTTGGCTCAGATACTTTTTCTTCTTCGAAGTTTACGTAGATCCATCCTTCGTCGCTTGTTTTGATAGGCGCTTGGAGCTGGTATTCAGCAGTCTTGCCGAATGGTCTAGCTAGAAGAGCCTCCGCTAGTGGAGTGCCGTCCTTGGTTTTAACATCTTTTAGCTCTGCTGGAACGGTGTCTTTGTTGAAAAGCTCTGTAGTTGTTACTGTGAGACCAGCTTTAGTGAGGATCTTTTTGAATTGCTGATTTTCGTCTGTATCGATCTTAACTGTGAATTCGTCAAACTTACTTGCGAGTGCGTTGTCAGTTCTCTTCTTGTAGATTTCCCATGCGGCTAAGTCTTTTGCGAATTGCGTATCGAGCTTAGCGTATTCTTCGTCAGTAGTTTCTGGTGTGCGCACTGGCTTAGTAGGAGCTGTCTTATCATAGACTGGCTTTTCGTAAACGTAGCTGATCTTAAGCTGACGATCAGAAAGGTATTTGCCTTCGTTTTCTGACCAGAATGTTTTGATCTCTTCTTCTGTAGGAGTGAAGTCCTTCTTGTAAGT
>CAKZNV010000215.1 GCA_937132085.1 uncultured Rubritalea sp.
TTGTGTTCGGTGTTTCGTAAGGGTTACTCATAGATTAGTTCTAGTTCGTTCCTTTTAGATGACAAGCATAGTCTCTTAGAAATTGTGGACTTTGGTTGCTATGATCCTATTTTACGATGATTTTTTTTGACAGGGGGATTGTTAAAAATGCCATTCATTATGGCTTTTATAAAAACAATGATGCAGGCAGTGTGACTACGTTATTTACAAAATTAACTCAAAAAACACTTAATATGAAAATGAAAACAAAACTTAATTTAGCAACAGGCCTGCTTGCGAGCGGGATCGTGATGACTTCTACTGCTACGGCAGCTACTACAATTATCGGAACTGGTGGAGGAGCTACTAACTCTTCTGTCGATCAAACCTATGGTGATAACGCTACAGCTAACGTAGCAGGGGGAATCTCTGTAACAGCAGGCGGAACTCCAAATATTGGCCTAACTTATGGTGGAGGAACATGGGAATATCATGCTTGGTCTGGTGCTGGTGCAAATAATGGTGGTGACGGAGTTCTCCAATTACAAGGGACTTCAAATTCTGTTACTCACTCAATTACCTTTACTCCAGACGCTGGTTTTGCAGCAGTGATCACAGGGTTTAATTTCATTGGTGATACTAATGGTGCCGCTAATACTTATCAGTATGACTGGCAGGTGGTAGATGCTGTTTCAGGAGCTACTTTGACTAGTGGAACAACTGCTTCATGGACAACAGTTACAGCAACAGCTCCATTTTCAGGTGCTCCTGCTGTGGATGTTAACTACACAGGTCTAGTTGATGGACAAGCTTTACGTCTAGAAATGGTGCAATCTGCAGGTTTTACTGGAGTAGGTGGAAATATGGCAATTGATAACCTTGTGTTTGATCAGGTGACTATCGTTCCTGAGCCATCATCAGCAGCTCTTCTAGGACTTGGTGGTCTTGCGCTTATTCTGCGTCGTAGAAAATAATCACTACTAGATAATTCTATTTATATAGAGCGGATAAGGTCATTGGTGATCTTATCCGCTTTTTTGTGGGGATATTGAATAAAGGGCAATAAATATGATTTTTTAGACGAGACTAGAATTGACAATTTGTAGGTTATTAGTTCAGTGTTGAATCATGAGCGAACAAGTAATCAAATCTACTCCATTGGAGTCACTTCACATCGAACTAGGTGGTAAGATGGTGCCGTTTGCAGGCTGGAATATGCCTGTGCAATATACGTCAAACATGGATGAGCACAATGCAGTGCGCACGGATGTTGGAATTTTCGACATTTCACACATGGGGCAGTTTTTCCTCAGTGGATCAGGCGCTGAAGAGTGGTTGAACGGAATTCTAGCGAACGATGTGAACAAGCTCGCTATCGGTGAAGCTCAATACACGTTCATGCTGAATGAAGAGGGCGGAGTGATTGATGATTTGATTATTTATAGATTTGGTGATGACCAGATCTTCCTCGTGGTGAATGCTTCTATGATCGACGTTGATTTCGCATGGCTGAATAAGCATCTTGCGGATGGTCTTACTCTGACTAATGAGTCTGACGCATGGGCTGGAATGGCTGTGCAGGGACCAAACTCAGCAGCGCTCTACGCTAAGCTTTTCCCAACACGTGAGCTGCCTAAGAGAAATGGTATCGACACTTGGGACGAAGATGGACAGAAATTTATCGTATGCCGCACTGGCTATACTGGAGAAGATGGCTACGAGCTATTCACTTCTGCTGAGCAGGGATCTAAGTGGTTCAAGACATTCGTAGATGCAGGTGCTAAGCCATGTGGTCTAGGAGCTAGAGATAGCCTTCGTCTTGAAGTTTGTTACCCACTGAACGGTTCAGACCTTTCTCCTACAAGAACTCCGGTTCAAGCTGGGCTAGGTTTCTTCTGTGCTCTAGATAAGAAATTTATCGGTAGCGAAGTGCTAGTGAAGCAAAAGGAAAACGGTCTTAAGGAGCGTTTGGTAGCTATCAAATACATCGGTAAAGGTGCTCCTCCGAGACCTCACTATGGTGTGCACACTAAGGATGGTGAGCAGATCGGCGAGCTATCTAGTGGAGTATTCTCACCGAGTCTTAAAGAAGGAATTGCTATGGCTTACCTTCCTGTAGATTTTGCTAAAATCGGCACAGAGTTGGATATCGACGTGCGTGGAAGAAAGTTCCCAGCCAAAGTAGTGAAAAAACCTTTTTACAAGAAGGACTAAATTGTCCATAACGAGTCCGTTAAATTAAGTATCTAAATTAAACAATAAATAAGAATTATGAGCGTTCCAGCAAATTTAAAATACACAGTAGACCACGAGTGGATCCTACTAGAAGGTGATGTAGCAACAGTAGGTATCACAGACCACGCACAGGAAGAACTTACAGACATCGTGTTTGTAGAACTCCCAGAGATCGGCCGTGAGTGTGAAGAAGAAGAAGGTATCGCAGTGGTGGAGTCTGTAAAGGCTGCTTCTGACATCTTCGCTCCTGTAGCAGGTGAAATCGTAGGAGCTAATGAGGCCCTCGAAGGAGATCCAGCTCTCGTAAACACAGATCCACATGGTAACGGATGGATCTTCAAAATGAAGGTCAGCGATGTAGCTGATGTGGCTGCTCTCATGGATGCAGACGCATATAATGCACACATTGGGGGCTAAGTTTTACTTAGGTTTTAGGTGTTTATGTTTTAGGTGTTATTGCTCAGCAGTGACGAACCTAAGCTATAAAACCTAATGACCTAAAACTAACCCTACCCATATTTCAGCCCTGTCGTATCTTGCGGCAGGTCTTTTTTATTTTAAACACAAACATATAAATAACATGTCAGCACATATAGATTTTTGTAGCCGTCACGTAGGAGTCTTTGGTGACACTCGTGAGGAAATGATCAAGTCACTAGGCTATGATCACATCGTAGATCTCATCGCAGAAGCGGTGCCTTCTAACATCCGCCAAGATCATGAAATGGAACTTCCTGAGGCTCTCTCAGAAGTAGAGGCTCTAGAGCTTCTTAAATCTATCATGGATCAGAACGAAGTGATGAAGTCATGCATCGGTCAGGGCTACTACGGCACACACACACCAGCGGTGATTCAGAGAAACATTCTTGAGAATCCGGGTTGGTATACAGCTTACACACCGTATCAGGCAGAGATCGCTCAAGGGCGTCTTGAAGCACTGATCAACTACCAGACAATGGTTACTGAGCTGACTGGTTTAGATATTTCAAACTCATCACTTCTCGATGAAGCGACTGCTGCGGCTGAAGCTGTAGCTCTGGCTAAATCAGGTAAGTCAAAGGGAACCACAGTATTCGTCTCAGAGAAATGTCTTCCACAGACAATCGACGTAGTGAAGAACCGTTGTGAGCCACTTGGACTTAAAGTGATCGTTGGTGACCATGCGTCATTCGACCCAGCTACATGTGAAGGTCTGTTTGCTTCTATTGTTCAGTATCCAGATGTGAATGGTGGAGTTACTGATTACGCAAATTTCCACGAGAAGGTGCATGCTGCTAAGGCTGTAACTATCGTAGCTGCTGATCTACTGGCTCTCACAGTGCTTCGCCCTCCGGGTGAGTTCGGTGCTGACATCGCAGTGGGATCAAGCCAGAGATTTGGAGTTCCACTCGGTTTTGGTGGCCCACATGCTGGTTATATTTCTTGTAAGGATGCACTCAAGCGTAAGCTTCCGGGTCGTATCATCGGTGTGTCTATTGACTCTAACGGTAAGCCGGCTTACCGCCTAGCTCTCCAGACACGTGAGCAGCACATTCGCCGTGACAAGGCTACTTCTAACATCTGCACAGCGCAGGTGCTACTAGCTGTAATGGCATCCATGTATGCAGTGTATCACGGTCCTTCTGGACTACAGACTATCGCTATGGGCTGTCATGAAATGGCTGTCGTAGTGGCTAAGAATCTTAAGTCAGCTGGCTATGAGCTTACTGATGATGTGTTCTTCGATACTATTACTGTAAAGACTCCAGGTAAGGCAGAGGAAATCCATGCGGTTGCAAATGAGCATGGTATCAACCTTCGCCAGATCAATGAAGACACAGTAGGTATTTCATTCGATGAGACACACACTGTGGAAGATGGAATGGCTATTCTCCAGGCATTCGGTGTTGAAGAAGAAATCATCATGCCAGAAGACGAAGAGTTCGGCTGGGACGGAAGTTTCAACCGTGAATCTACATTCTGCACCGCTAAGGTCTTCAACAGCTATCACTCTGAGACAGAGATGCTACGTTACCTAGCTCGTCTAGAGAAGCGTGACCTAGCTCTGAATGAATCAATGATCGCTCTCGGCTCATGCACAATGAAGCTGAATGCTACTGCAGAGATGATGCCAATGTCATGGCCATCAGTAGGGCAGATGCACCCATTTGCACCTGAATCACAGACTCACGGTTACCTTGATATGCTAGACAGTCTTTCTGATTGGCTTGCTGAGATCACAGGATTCGCCGCTGTATCCCTACAGCCAAATGCTGGTTCACAGGGTGAGTATGCAGGACTTCTCGCTATCCGTAGATACCATATTTCAAATGGTGATAACGACAGAAATATCTGTCTTATCCCAACTTCAGCACACGGAACAAACCCAGCATCAGCAGTGATGAGTGGCTTTAAAGTAGTGCCAGTGAAGTGTGATGATAAAGGAAACATCGACGTTGCACACCTAACTGAGCTTGCTGAGAAGCATGCTGCAAACCTAGGTTGCCTCATGGTGACATATCCATCGACTCACGGTGTGTATGAAGCGACAATTAAGGACATCTGTGAAACTATCCACACCAATGGTGGACAGGTTTACATGGACGGAGCAAACATGAATGCGCAGGTTGGTCTTACTAGCCCAGGGCACATCGGAGCTGATGTTTGTCACCTCAACCTTCACAAGACATTCTGTATTCCACACGGTGGTGGTGGACCAGGAGTCGGACCTATCGGCGTAGCGGAGCAGCTTGTTCCATTCCTACCGGGGCACGTTAACTCTGAGTCACAAGATGGCGCAGTTTCTGCAGCTCCATTCGGTAGTGCATCGATCAACACTATTTCATGGATGTATATCGCCATGATGGGTGCTGAAGGTCTCACTGAAGCGACTAAGATTGCGATTCTCAATGCGAACTATGTAGCGAACCGTCTCAAGGAGTTCTACCCAATCCTCTACACAGGAAACAAGGGACTCGTAGCGCACGAATGTATCATCGATGTGCGACCTCTCACTGAGGCATCAGGTATCGGTGTGGAAGATGTAGCGAAACGTCTGATCGACTACGGCTACCATGCTCCTACAATGAGCTGGCCAGTATCTGGCACACTCATGATCGAGCCTACAGAGTCTGAGTCTAAGGAAGAGTTAGATCGCTTCTGTGACGCACTGATCTCAATCCACGGAGAAATCCAGGAGGTGATCGATGGCACAGCTGATAAGGAGAACAATGTTCTAACAAACTCACCTCACACAGCAGAAACAGTCATCTCAGACAACTGGGACAGACCGTATAGCCGTGAGAAGGCAGCGTATCCTGTAGCAGGGCTTCGTCAGCACAAGTTCTGGCCATATGTGGGCAGAGTAGACAACGTGCACGGCGACAGAAACCTCGTTTGCTCATGCATCGGCATGGAAGCTTACTCGGAAGAGTAGGTAGATGTGACATCGGCATCTAGTCGATAAGTCAAATTTTCAGCAGGACTAGTCAGAGACGGCTAGTCCTGTTTTTTTCTGCACTTGATTCTAGAGGTCTCTCGATTTAACTTATAGGTGATGTTGCATAGATTCCAAACCATAGAAGAAGCTGCGATGTATGCTGGAGAGAAGAGGGATGCGGGGTTTTATGCCGAGATCGTTCACTTGCACTCTGGTCATATGTAGGGGCCATTGCCTGTTATGGGATTGTCAGTTATGGTGTCGGAACTAGCGGCTGATGAGGAAGAGGTAGTGCCTTTGGTGGCGATAGGGAAGAAGTCAATTTTTAGTATCATCGGCTTTTTTACATTTGTTTTGAATGTAATAAGTTTTTGTATCTATTGGGCTTGGCGGATTGGCATTATCGCTGGGGCTGCTTTGTTGATCTATGCTGTAGCTGTGAATGTATTTAGGCATCCTTTTGAAATGTTCATCTTGTTAGTGGGCTTAGTGATCTTTCTCATACTTTTAATGGTCTACGTTGGAGGTCTGACTAAGCTTTTTGAGACCTTTAAAGATAAAGATGCAGGAGGGCATCTAGTTGCTAAAATATTCATTCTTTTTGTAGCTGTCGTATTGGCGTTATTATCAGTATAATTTTAGCCTTCAGCCAAAGGAGAGGTGGGGCATAAAGTTCACTTTCAGCGAACGACTCTATTCTTTGTTTTTAATAGGGATGCGTCGCTTTGCTCCTTTCCCGTGTGCTGGTATAATTTTGACTTTCAGTCAAAGGAGAGACGTGGGAATGTGGGTCAGTCGTTTGACTAAGAACAAGAGCTTCCCGCTCCGTGCTTCCTGCTTCCGATGCCACAGGCATCAATCTAAGCTATCGCTTTCTTCTTACTCGCATAGTGCCAGGAGAGGAGGAACGCAGCTAGGGCTAGGGCGATCCAGTAGCGCCAGAGGTGGTCCTCTTTGGTGTGGCGGTTGACAGCGCTGGCGTTGGAGCTGGCAGGGAGGTAGGCTTCCTTACAGTTAGAAAAGTCAGCTTCGCGGGTGTCGGCGAAGTAGTTGGCTGCGGTGAGGAGCGTTTTGTCGTTCTGGCTGATGCTGAAGTAACAAGGTGTCTGAGGGGCGTAGAGATTGGTCGATCTCTGGTAGGATTTTGTAGTGACGACTTCGCTGTTGTCTTTGGTTTTCTCAAGAGCAGTGATCTTCATGATGAGCGGTTGCTCAGCGGTGACTGATGAGGTGGTTAGTTTGAGTGGCTGGCTAGTCTCGGTGTTGAGTTGTTCTGAGCTGAGCTTGGCTGAGCGGACTTTCTCGAAGAAGCGTAGCATGAGGACTACGGCAGCTTCAGTTTTTTGGAAGTTAGATTGTTCTAGATCGAAGTTGAAGACGAGGGCCTGAGATTTGTTAGTGAGTGGACGGAGGTAGATGAGTGGTCTAGTGCCTTGCCAGAGGAGGACGATGTCCGCTTCGGTGTGAGGAATGTTAGCGGTTTCTCGGACGAGAAGTGACTGCCAGTTTAGTCCATCCATGAGTGGGTGTTTCTCTGCTACGATGATGCCTTTTAGGTAGAGTTGTAGTTCGGCAGGAGTTTTGTTGAAAGAGATGCTGTTAGATTTTGTGTTTGCTAATTGATCGCTGGTGATGAGCTTGATGTCTGCTTTGGTAGGGTCAGAGGCTAGTTGTATGTTAGGGAAGCCAGCTTGGATGTTTGATGCTAGAGTGCCGAATGGCTTATAGTTCTCATCGGCGAAAATGCTGAGAGATTTAGGCTGCGGCTTGATGATGGGGAGAACGTCGTCTAGCTGGAAGTCATCGGATGAGAGAACGATTTTTGCTCTTTTGCTGCCTTCCGGGAAAGCGCCTTGGAGTGAAACAATTTTGCGAGGCCGGATGGTGACAGATTTCTCTGAGGTGCGCTGGCCTTTTTCGTTTTCTAGATACCAAGTGCGGGTGACGGCTTCTGTGGAGTAGTTTCGCACGAGAGTTTGCCAGATGATTTGTCCGCCTTTGCTGGTGTAGCTGATTCCTGTGAAGCCACAATTTGATTTTGCTGCGCCTACTGAGTGGACGTGGGCATTGTAGGAGATGGTTTCTTTGGGTGTGTCTGTTAGATAGAGTAGTGCGCCTTCTGAGCCAGCTAGTGAGCGAGCGATTCTTAGGCTGTGAGTGGGATCAGTAGCACCATCGCTTGGTTGCCATTTCTCTAGTTCGGCAGTGAGTTCATCTAGTGAGTTTCCTCTGTAGAGTCTAGGGAGCGATGGATTTGATTCTAAGAGCCAGTATTCAGCTTGCTCAGCACTGCCCATGAGTTCTGGTAGGGTAGAGAGGAGCTTGTCCTTTACCTCATCTCGGAAGACAGACATGGACGCTGAGCTATCTAGCACGATGGCAATACGCTGAGTGGAATTAGATTTCACATAGCGTGGCTGAGCTAGGAGCCAAGTGATGAGGATGACAATGAGGAGCTGGAGCCAGAGTGGGATGGAGTTCATCAAGCGATCAAACTTACGACCACTGGCTGATTCTTTCTGGGTTTTCTGGAGCAGGAATAGTGTGCTGACAGGCAGGATCTGTGCTCTCCGCTGCAGGAAATGAATAGCAATCACTATAGGAATAGCTAACAGAGCTAAGAGTCCGAGTGGATTGGCTAATGTCATTATGATTTGTTGTTAGAAATTGTTAGGTGTTACTACTGAAGCGTGTCAGGGAAGGCGAGTTCCCAAACTTTCTTCGCTTCTAGAATTTCTCCTTTATCGCGAGTAGGGCTAAGTTCCCAAGTGTGAGGGAGCTTAGGGTCGATGTATTTGAGAAGAGTTTTGAAATCTAGCTCACCAGTGAGAGGGACTCGGTGATCTCGCTGAGGCCAATAGACGTCATGAACGTGGCTGCCGATGATATGTGGCTCCATAGAGGCTAGCCATTCTTCGTGCTTGAGAAGGTGGATGTTGTTCTTGAGCTGAACGTGGCCGAAATCATGCCAGTAGCCGACTATCGGATTGTCTTTGAAGTGTTCTTGCAGAGCGATCATCTCCGTCTCAGTAGGCATGTCTTCATATCGACTACGAGATTCTACAGCGAGTTTGACTCCGTATTCAGTAGCCTTCTCAGCGATCTCTTCTAGCGCAGCTATCGCTCGGGAATAATAAAGTGGTCCGATTTTTGCTCGCTTAGCGATGAACTTTTCTTTGAGCTTGTTGAATTTTTTAGGCTGATCGACATCTACTTTGTCGCTGACCATCTGAGTGAGACGCTTGGTCCACTTCTTAGGTGGCATTGGGACGGATCCCATGTGCAGCACCATGTAATCAGCGTCAAATTGTGCCGCTACTTCTAGAGTCTTAAGAGTCATGTCCATGGCTCTTTTACGATCGTAGGGACGATGAGACGTATATTCAAAGGCGTCTGGAGCATCGATCATGACCTCGACTGGTGAGGGAAAGAAATTATGCACACCGACACAGTTGAACTTACCATCTTTGTAAGCTCTCTGAATACCAGGAAGCTTGGTAATCATCATGCCGTGGCTGAGTTCGATGTTACGGAAGCCCATTTCGACGATTTCATCGATCATGGTGTCGCCTTCGATATGACGAGAGTTATTCCAGCAGGTAGAGAAGCTAAGCATGAGAATGAAAGTTATTCGGAAGGGTATTCAGAAGATGATTTTGTAGCAGACTTGAAATCAGCAGGAGCGAGTAGGAAAACGATTTCTCCTTTGGCCTTACGAGTGGTGAAATAGTCAAACAATTCCTTGGCTGTGCCGCGGTGATAGGTTTCAAATTTCTTGGTAAGCTCACGTGCTACGCAGACTGGATGGTCTGGATACTCGTTAGATAAAATTTCTAAGGTAGAGAGTATGCGGTGTGGCGACTCAAAGAAGATCGAGGTGTCTTCTGACTGAGCTGCTTTGAATAGTGCTTTGCCTCGCTTGCCTTTTTTGACCGATAGAAATCCACCATAGAAGAATGCATGGACAGGGAAGCCAGATCCTACGAGAGCCGTGAGAATAGCGGATGGTCCGGGAAGGACAGTGTATTCGACCTCTTCTTCGATACATGCTCGGAGGAATCTGTAGCCTGGGTCAGAGACCGCAGGCATGCCGGCATCAGTGACAACGGCGATGTTTTCACCTTGTTGAGCTCGCTTGATGAGATCGGGGACTTTCTTCGCTTCATTGTGATCATGCAGAGCTAGCAACGGTTTAGAAATACCGTAGTGGCTAAGTAGGGGGCCTGAGTGACGGGTATCTTCGCAGGTGATGAAATCGACTGAGCCTAGGACTTCTAAGGCTCTTCTGGTAATGTCTTCACGATTACCAATAGGTGTGGGAACAAAATAAACCATGTGATTGTTAGAATCCGTTAGAGATACGAGAAGTGATTTTATCCGCTGCGTTTTGCAGGGCATTTGCCTTGGCATTCTCTCTGGAAATGCGTTGGTTATCATCGTTAAAGAAACGAGTGCTTCCTGTAGATGTCCCTTTTAAGAGGGTGGCGCCTGAGTTATCGATGAGTTCCCAGTTGACTGAAATGGTCATGGTGAGTTCCTCAGCTCGGAGTGTGTCTAAGCGGGATGAACGAAATTCTCTGTAGTCAATATTCTTTATACTAGCCTTTAGGTAAGCGTCAGAGTTACTCGTTTTAGTGATGCGGTAGCTGCCGTCATTACTGATAGCGCTGACGAGAGCATTGGTCGCTAGTGGGGCTAGTTTGATTTCAAGCGTATCGTTCTCGACTAGAGGCACAGAGATGTTTTTCACATTCTTGAGAGCCTGTGGCTTAGCTCCACCTAGACGATAGCCTGCACAGGAACTAAGAAATAGTAAGGTGATGAGCGATGGGATTAGGTAGAGTTTAGACATAGATTTCTAGTTCAAGTAGAGATGGAAATTACTGACCTAGTGAGGCTAGACGTTGTTTAGCGAGGTTATGTAGACTACCAGATGGAGATAGTTTGATAACTTCTTTGTAGTAGATTGTAGCAGCTGCGGCCTGACCTTTCTTTCTGTAGAATTCCGCGATTTCATAGCTGCGTTGGACGTTGGAAGACGCAAGCTGAGATAGCTTTTGCTTAGCATCCTTAGCACGTGGGTGGCTAGGGTATTGCTGGCGGAGATCTAGGAAGACGTTTCGAGCTTGGTCGAGGCTAGCCTTATTGCGGTTTCCTGTTGCTGACTCGTTCATCAGTAGAGTGCCTACACGGTAGAGAGCTTCTGGAGTGAGTTTGCTGTTCGGGTAGTCTTTCTGGACTTGCTTGTAGGCATTGATTGCTTTGAGGTTATTTCTGCGCTTCTGCCAGAGTTCACCGATGGAGAACTGGGCCTGAGGAGCGGACGTAGCATAAGGTGCATTGTTTTTTACCTGTGTGAGCATTTTGGCTGCAGTTGCTCCTGCAATGTTGGATTTGAGTCCTAGGAAATTGTTTTTAATCTTACCGCCAGCTGCTGCTGTGGCTACTTCTTGCTGTCTGGCGAGTGCCTGAGAGTATAGGTTACTTGAATTGTATTTTTCAATGAAACTCTGGTAAGCATCGAATGATTTGATGAGTTCTCCCTGTCCGTATAATAGAGTGGCCTGCTGGTATCTAGCTTGTGCTGCTTGTGGAGCGATAGGGAAGTGATCTGCTAGATAGCGGTAAGATTTGATCGCCTTGGATGTCTTACCTGCTGCTTCTTGCCTTTGAGCTTGGGCGAAATAATTATTGGCTGTAGATGAGCCGACATTGTTGAGAGCTCCATCGGCTAACCTTGGTTGATCGATAGTATTATTACAGGATACGACGGTAAGGATTGATGAAGAAACGAGTGCGTAAAGGAGAGCTTTTTTCATATGCCAGATATTAGTCTGGAGATTACAAATTGCCAGCGGAAATTTAGGAATCCTGTGATTAGTGGATTTGTTTGAATTGCCTACTGTTACAAGTAAGAGTAGAATTCAACCATGAAGAATATCTTTTACCTTGTTATGATCTGTTCACTCACCAGCTGCGGCATAAAGCATGTGCCAGACTTAGCTGATATTCAGGGAGATCACGTGCATAAGGAGGAAGTGGATATTTACTTTGGTAATCCAAAGTCATGCACTGGAACTGATAAAGACAATCACTGTGTCTATCACTACAAAGGTGAGATCTTACACTCCGAGGGTGGTAAAGCTTATCCTACTGGGAAATATACTCTAGAAGCTATCTTCGATTATGACCACCTAAGAAGCTATAAGATTAAGCAAAGGTAGGTTCGCCTAGATGTTACGCAGCTCTCGTGGGGACATCGACCAGCGTTTCTTGAAGATCTTATTAAAATGCGAGAGGTTGGAGAATCCGGATTCGAAGGCTATTTCTGTGATAGATTTGTCGCTGGATACTAGCAGATTACGTGCTTTTTCTAATCTGATGGATTGGAGGAATTGTGTGAAACTTAGTCCTAGCACCTTTTGGAAATGTCGAGAGAAGGTGGCTCTACTCATGTTGACATGATCTAACACATGTTGAATGACTAGATCTTCATCAGTCGCATGTTTCACAATGTATTGGACTGCTTTTTTGATCACGATGTTATTACTTTCGCTAAGCCCCTGAGGGACGTAGGAGGAAATCTCTGAGGTCTGCGCATTGTTAAGACGATCTAACACTTTTAGTAATAGCGTGAGTCTTTCTAGTGATTTAGCCTGTTTGCACTGTTCTAGCAGAGGTAAAATATCTTCTAGGCAATTATTAGAAAACTTGAGTCCCTTGTTGGCTTTATCCAAGAGAGATTTTAAACTACCGCTCTCGTGGAGTGCCGCCAACGGTGAGGTAGGATCAAATAGAAACTGAATGCAATAACCTGAGGAATGATCAGTGTCCCAGTAATGAGGTAAGTTTGCCCCTAGAAGAACAAGGTCAGGAGCATTAAAAGAAGACACATTATCACCAATATATCGAATGCCTTGGCCTTCGGTGAAAAGCGTTAGTTCTATCTCTGGATGATAGTGCCAAGCGTCACCCATACCCTCTGAATCGCCAATATCTGCACCTTCTTCAGCATGTTTTACTATATTATCCAGGCTGCCTTCCCATGAGAAAAAACGGAATGATTGCTTTGGGTCAGAAGTGATGAGCTCTTTCTTCATAGTTTGTAGAATAAACGATATATTAGTTTGTCCTAGCTGCAATGGATTTCTATTAGAATTTTTCTGCTTGTCTGTATCCATAGCGTTTTCCAA
>CAKZNV010000216.1 GCA_937132085.1 uncultured Rubritalea sp.
CGGCAGTCACTATATAAGACATTGCTCTATAAAATAGCTAATGCTCGACTAGTAATACGTCCTGGACGAAGTGAGCCGCGGGCGAAGAAACGAAGGCCTAAAAATTACCAATTATTAACAAAACCAAGGCATGAATTTAAAGAGATCCCACATCGCAATAACTACAGAAAACCCGCTTAACTCCGTGCCATTCGGGTCTGGTGCTTTGTCGCATTGCCAAATGACCACATGCTAAATCCTAAATCCTAAATCCTAAATCCACATTCTCTGAAAGAGAAATTTATACCAGAATAGGGAAAGGAGTAAAACGACGCATCCCTATTACCCCCACCAACATATGTCGTTCTCTGAAAGTGAACTTTATGCTGATCGCCTGATGATACGTGAGTAAAATTCATCATACCCAAAACTGTGTTTCTAATAAATCACCAGGTTCAATCGTATTAGAATAGTATGAAACGCCTCAACATCATCACCGCAATATTCCTCACCTTCTGGCTAGCTGGATGCAACGAAAGCACGAGTATCAAAACCACCGATTCAGAAGATCAGCCTAAATTAGAATTCGTAGACGCCAACTGGATGTATAAAGGCAACATCGTTCAAGGCTCACGTGACATAGCAAAGATCATCGATTCTCGCACTGAACTTCTCATCACAGTTCCTAGCGAGATGGAATATGCTGAGTTCAGCAAAATTTGGCACAAGGCTAAGAATGCAAACATTGAACTACAAATTTCCATCTCTGGTTCAACAGAAAAATCCCAGTCGATCTTCCTTATCAACTACGACTACAGCCCCCCCTCCGAAGAACGTCCAGAAATTGAGCCCATACTCATAGGCTTGCTAAAAGACGGTCTCTACGTCAATCGGGTCAAGGTTACTAATGAAGAATTTAAGAACAGGATGAACGACTACTCTGAGATGGCCAAATCTGCTGGCTGTGAGCCGCTATTTAACTATTTCGTTCAAGACAAAGTAACAGTAGGAAGACTCGTCAAATTCCTGAAGACTCACGAACAAATTAAATTTCAAATCACCTTCAATGAATTCATCTATTTTCCAGATAGAGAAAAGACAATAGAAGTGAAACCAACTCCGCCAAGATCTTTTAACATGCAAGACTTGCTAAAAAGCTCCTCCACCAAATAGCCCCTCTACTTAGGCGCAGTCCATTTCACATCATTGCGCAGAACAAACACTGAGGAATGAGAGCGTAGGTCTCTGGTGCGTCCAGGCTTGTAGGAAAACTCTACTTGTTGCGGATCGGCGTCTGACACAGTATAACTGAGCTTGTCTTGCCCTGATCCTCTCCAGGCGAAAATGAGCACGCTGACTTTGTCAAAATTGAGAGCTTCTATCACTTCAAGATCTTCTCCTTCAAAGTATGCCTTCGCTGACTTTTTCTCACTCAACTTGATTGGTTTTCTCACACTAGAATCAGCAAATGCCATTTCCGTGACAGTCACTTTTAATTTAATGATCGGCTTGAGCAGAGCATTCAGCGGATCAATATTACTAGTCGTCCAAGTCACATCATTACGAAGTATAAAGACTTTCTGATGTGGCCAAATATCCATAGTAAGTCCACCAGTATACTTAAATGCGATGATCTCAGGATTAGACTTAGAGATTTCATAAACTAGCTGATCACCTCCAGATCCTTGCCAAGCAAACACCAGCACTTTGACAGTTTTAAAATCAAGTGCTTGAAGCTTCTTCAGCTCATCACCTTCCACATACTTCACGAGGTCTTTACTATTAGAAATGACAATAGGAGCAGTGTTACTCGAGTCTTTATAAGCGAGTTTGGACACCGTTGCCGAGGAGTTCTTGATTGGTGCTATTTTGTCTTCAGCCATAGTGATCGATACCGATGCTAACAGCAGCAACGCAGAATAACAGGATGTTAGTTTTATTAAATTTATCATAGTTATAGTGAGTTGATTTAATCAGCTCACTTTGTGACATAAAATGTTAAATTTTGCCCTCACTGCGATTTACTCCGCTAACTCGCTGGAGACAAAAACAAAAAGCCGATCGTAAAATACGATCGGCTTTGTGAACTTTAGATGAGAAACTAAGCTAACTAGAAGTCTGTCCCTTTCAGAGGAGCCTTCTGATTTTTGTATTTCTCGCGTGCTGCTTTAGCTTGCTCGACTGTTACTGCAGGTAGGTCGTTTGACCATGACTGACGCACGTAGGTTAAGACATCTGCGATCTCTTGATCTGAGATGTTAGCAAGCGCTGGCATCATGCTGTTGTATGGCTTGCCATTGACTTTGATAGGACCTTGAAGACCATGGATCAGCACTGCTGCAGCTTTCGATGGATCACCTGTGACCCAGTCAGATTTGTCTAAGGGTGGGAACGCTCCGGCTATGCCTGCTCCTTCTTCACCGTGACATGCGATACAAGTTTTAGAGTAGTAAGCTTTACCACGCTGATGCACTAGCTTGTCGAGCTTGTGCTTTCTTGTTTTGACTACGACTACTGGCTTGATGTCTAGCAGTGTGAGCATCTTTTTCGCTAGTGGTGTGCCAATCTTTGGCAACTCAGCTTGAAGTAATGATTTTTGTTCCGCTGTGCCGTGTTTGGTCAGGTGTGCGATGAGCTCTTCAACAGATTGGCCGCCGTTACTTGAACCAATTTCGTAGAGGTAAAAGTCATCAAAATAGGCCGTTCCTGTAGCGCCACCAAAGGCACCAAATACGCCGTGAAGCAGCACGCTCTTCTGGCTAGAATTCGTCTGAAAACTGAATGTGAGCTCAGTCCAGTCTTTATCTGTAGTTAATGACTTACTAGCAGGGCCACGGTGAACGTTAAATAAGACACCTTTACCTTTTTGAACGTTGAGGTTCTCAGTTTTAATAAAGCCTCCAAATTGGTAAGTGGTATTTGGTTTTACTTTAAGCTCATTGCCCCAGCCGCAGTCTGCGGATTTATTAGCAGTGATCTTCAGACAAGCTGACCCGTTGCGCCCTTCATTTTTAGAATGAGTCATGAGAGCCTTTTGACCTTGGTAATGTTTTATTACCCAGCCTTCTTTCGTATCTAGGTTTGAGTTAGCCAGTATGTTTACTTTCTCTGTAGTCTCATCTTTGCTCTCTTTAGCTTTGATGATTAGAATGGCCGGAGCTTGAGCTCGCTGCGCCACGATGAAGGCATCTCTTAAAGCTATGTCAGAGTTGTCGACCTGCACTTCCAGCAGAGCTTGTGCAATTTTCGCAGAAGATGGACTATGTGAGAATGCTAGGAATAGCTCTACTAGAACTCGTGGATCACTCTCTGTGATTTTACCGTTTTTAATAAAAGTAGCTTCTAAAAGATTACCCTTAGGAGCACATCTTATCGCCGCTCTTCTCACAGCCGGGTCTGAAGACTCTAGGAATGGTTTGATTGTATCTTCATTGAGTTGTCCAAGCTTGCTGAGAGTGTAGACTTGGCTAGTAGTGAATGACGTAGCCTTTTTAATAAGATCTCCAAGCTGCTTCTTCTGTTCATCATTAAGTTCGTCAGCTCTTACGCTATCTACGATTTTTCTTTGAGCAGAAACCTGCCAGAACTGTGACTCAGCATTTGAACTGAGAATCTTACCTGCATCGTCAATTGAGTTAATCGACTGAGATTTGGTAATCGCTCCTTTAGGATAAACTCGGTAAATACGTCCATGTTGCTTGTCACGTAGCGGAGTGATGTAGGCGTTTCCTTTTCCTCTTTTACCATTATAGCCTGCAGCTCCTTTCGTTGGCGTTGGATTGTGCTGAATGATAATATTATACCAATCACAGATCCATACAGCACCGTCTGGTCCTACTTCCGCTGCTACTGGAGCACTCCAAGCGTCTGCCGAGTTGTAGAGATTGTTCGGCAGCTGTCTAGAGATGAAACCAGAACCTTTCTGTGTGACTCTAAACTGACTCACAAGCTTACCTGTGGGTTCACAGACGAAGGCTATTTTATTCCAGTAAGATTGAGGAAATAGTCTGCCGGTGTAAAATGCATGTCCCGCAGCGGCACTGAAGCCGTAACGAACATCCACTTGTCGCAGGACGTCAGTAGATGTAGGGAAGAGTAGAGGATTATTATCAGCTCTAGGAGTGCGAGGTTGCGCTAGCCCGACACGATTGTATTCAGAACGTGGTAGAGTGAGGTAAGATGATGGATTTGCATTCGCTGTTGAATTCAGAACATCAAAGTCTTCAGTGATTCCGAGGCCCCAGGTATTATTAGTAGTGCCTTGTAAAAAATCTAGTTCGCAAATTTGCTGGATAGAGCCATCTTTACCAAGGGCTACAGTGTCTGGATTACCATTGATTCTGAAGCGATAAACTCCCGCTCTAAATCCGTAACGTTTACCGCCGACTTCTCCTTTGAAGCCAGAGTAACCGACTGTGGCATAAATCCAGCCATCATAGCCCCAGCGTAGATTCGATGGACCTGCGTGAGTGTCTCCCATGGAGAAACCTTTGAAGAGAGGCTTACGAAGATCTGCTTTACCATCTCCAGTAGTATCCTTGAGGAATAGTAACTCAGTGCCGTTGGTGCAAATGATGCCACCATATGCATGCACCAGAGAAGTTGCTAGTGACAGCTTATCAGCAAAGATAGTGAACTTGTCAGCTCTGCCATCGTTGTCTGTGTCTTCACAGATTTTGATGCGGTCATTCCCTGTGTTTCCATCACGGTGCTGGTTAGGATAATCGATCGTTTCTACTACGAACGCTCTGCCCTGGTCATCCCAGTTGATCGCAATAGGGTTAACAACGTCTGGCTCACTAGCAAATAAAGAGATTTCAAAGCCTAATGGCACTTGTGCATGCTTCATTGAGTCTACTGCTGACATAGGCTCCTGATATTTTTCGATTGTTTTGCGCTCTAAATAGCCAGGTAGCTGACCTTTAGCATAGGTCATTTCAGGGATCTTAAGAGCCTTGAGACTATCTCTAGACGCCTTTCCTGCCGACCAGAGGATACCTTGTTTGATTAGATGGTGAAAATCTGCCTCGTCCCACACTCTGTGATCGTGTCCAGAAGCAGTGTAAAATACTTTACCTGCACCTTGATTACGAATCCACGTCCATGGCTCATTATCACGCTTTTGAAGGATAATTCT
>CAKZNV010000217.1 GCA_937132085.1 uncultured Rubritalea sp.
ATGATGGGTGATCCATTTGCATCAATGAACATAGTGAACTCTGGCGCTAGCTCTATTCATTCTGATGAGCTTGATACTTCTTATGTGGGCAGTGAGAGACGAGAAAAGGTGTCTACTGCTCCTGCTCAAACTAGTAAATGTGGACGCTCTAACAGCAGTAGTTTTGTTGAGCCTCCTTCTCGTGGTAAGAATGATGATTTAGAAAAAAGGCTGGATGATCATGAGCGAAATCTGATCGATCTGGAGGAGAGAGAAAGAGCTCATCAGGCTGAGGTGGAAGAACTAGAACGTGAACGTGAAGACCGTGCTAGGGAACGTGAGGTGCGCAGAAGAGATCGTGAGCGTGAGAGGGAGCTTGAACATGACCGTGAGAAGGAACGACGTGAGGAACAGCGTAAGCAGGAGTTCCTAGAGCGCAATAAGGTGGAGTTACAGAATGCTTTGAAGAAAAAATTTGGTAAATAAGCACTGACAATCATATAAGCACTAACAATCATGAAACGAAGCCAATCAATTATTCTAATCCTACTCGCTGCTAGTGCGCTGAGTAGCTGTGGTCCGACACAATACACGGAGCCTGAAACCTACATCAAGCATTCGAGTCCAGATGTGATCTCGCTGTATAATAAGCCAGCCGAACCGAAGCCAACTCTAGCAAGTAATCTCGGAGCAGCGCTTTTGTCAGGACTGTTTTCTAGCTCGCCAGATGCTGACGATCATTTCGGTGAAGACCGCTATCATAGTCGCAAAGAGAAGAAAGCATTCACCAGGAAGAATAAGCAGAGCATCCAGGCTTCACTGCGAAACAAACAATAATTTATGAAAAAAATAGTAAAAACAACAATGATGGCTGCGGTGGCAGGGGGATTGGCAATGAACTCTCAAGTTCTGGCTCAAGCAGATTTCACAGCAGGTATTGGTTTCATGGAGCGGTCTGATACTGCTTATGGATTTATCAAAGCCGATGGAGTTCTTTATGAAGACGAGTTAGTGATCCACAAAATTGGCCTCGAATACATTGGCTATGGTGAGACGCTTGATCGCAGTTTGGATACAGATCTACTCTACACCACCTTCGTGGCAAACTACGAACTGGAATACAAAGCGAGTGAATTTATCTCTCTGTTCATCGGTGGTGGTGCCGGTGTTCAATTCGTAGATCTGGACTCACCTGTAGGCAGTCTAGACGACGATACCTACGGCTATGCTCAAGTATTTGGCGGCCTAAGAGCCAAAGTCACACCGAATCTAGATCTTCATCTGGGAGTGCGTAGAATGTTCTTTGATGAGGCCAGTCTGTTAGGGGTCTCAGGTATCAAGCAAGAGCAAACCTGGGGTGTTGAGCTTGGTTTTACTTATAGGTTTTAGAAGTTGTTATTATCGCTGGCTGTTACGATAGTTCACTCTGGCTTTATACATGAGTTCTTTGAGACCTCCCTTTTCTAGGAAATCTTGCTCAAGTCTGGCGATCTGTTTGTCTAACAAATAGTTTGCTTGGTGAGTGAGGCAGAGTGCGATGTTGGCGACAATTTCTCCGTCTCGGGTATCAGCGAATTCTTTATAGGTCGTATAGGGCTCATCAGACCTATTGGATAGCCCTCTGACGTAGAGAGCTTCTTTAGAATTCTTATCCCAGATGGTGTGATTCCTAGTTCTCAGGTAATCTTGGTAGTCTAGTAAGAGTTCTTCGAGTGATGCTCTGGCGACATTGGTGAGCTTGAGCTCAAACTCACTGGAGGTTTTGGCGGCTTTAGAGCCTTCGGCGATGTTTTGTTTGCCAGAGCGAGCAGCTTGGACCATTTGATCAACGGTTCGGTCGAACTTAGTGAGGAACCTTTCGCAGAATCTGAAGGTGAGATCATAGACTATTTCAGATTTTTGATAAGATAACAGCGCCTGGTAGTTCCCAGTTTTTGGAAGGAAGCTGTTATCGTCGTTAGAGGGCATCGTGACTAGAGAGGTTATTGCTCGGGAGGATAAGTCTTATAGGACCTATTAGACCTATAGCATTTACCCGAGTAGCGTAGACTTTAGCAAACTACTATCTCTTAGGCAACCTAGAAAGATAGGACCTATAGGACTCATAAGACCTATGGCAACTAGCTTAGCTTAATCCAATCTCTCAATCTTCTATAAATGTAGCATTAAAAGAGTGAGCTATTTCCTGTAATCGTTTATCAGCTGTCCATAGTTTGTGATTACTCACCATAGCTGATGCCAGTAAATGAGCGTCAATGTAGCCGATTCCTTTTCCCATTAGGTCATGGCGTTCTATCAGAAACATGACTTCCTTATCTAGGCATGTAGGAGCCTGTGGTAAGTTAGAAAAATACTGTAATGTTTGCTTTCTATTTGGTAGATTTCCGCAAGCTAGTTCACCAATGATGAATTGGTGAGTGGACACTTGGCTTCTCATCAGTTCTTCACTGAGAATGTGATTGGCAGAACGAAAATGTCTGATCCAAATAGAAGTGTCGGCAAGGATCATAGCCTAAGAAGTGGATCTTCGACGAGGAATGTCCTCCGCATCAGGCATAGTCCCACCAAGAGCAATCAAACGTCTTGCGCTCTCTCTCTTGATCAACGCATCTAGAGCCTCACGGATGAGTTTTCCCTTCTCACTGATGCCAGTAAGCTTGGAAGCCTCTTCAAAAGCCGCATCATCGATTGTTATTGTGGTTCTCATATTGATGCTATTGTGCATCAAATTTGGAGCTGGGTCAAACTTTGAAATCTAGTTAGGATCTAGTAGATCACATTAATCTAATTATTTTTTTGTCTCTTCTAAACTCTTTAGATCAGTGAGATACTGAATAATATCCTCGGTAATGTCATGTTCATCCTGAGAGAAGACCAAGCTTATAGATTGATCTTTTCCCTCTGCTGAAAGGTCAAAGATGAAATCAATATCGTGCTTCTTAGCGTAGCTTTCAATGGCCGAATTGATCAATTTTAATACTTCTCTAGTTTCTGTAATAATAGCTCGGTTTATAGATTTGTTCTGTGCTTCTAGCCATTTGCGTCTTTCCCTGAGGGTTTTATCATCCACTCTGGACATATTCTCCAATCTGAGAATTTCATTTTTATTTAGTTCGTAATTAGCTTTAGTATTAGAGAGTTTTTTTATCCTTGCGTGAGTCGCTGTAATCTCATCGAGTTTGCGCTGATTTTCTTTTTTAATTGCAGCCAATTTTTCTTTTATCTTTGCTTGTGCTGGATGCTTCTTTATCTGTGCATCAAATATTTTCTTCATGTCCACAGTAGCTACCTTATATGCCTCTATCGCTTGAACAGTGAGTAGATTCATAAATAGGAATCCACATATTAATATTAGTTTTAGCATAAGTGTATGGGGTTTATTTTTTGATATACTCTATTCCCCCTGCCTAACCTCTGGCTCTATATTAATCGGTGACTTCTTCTTACTAGTCTTCTCCATGCTCTCTACTCCGTCTTCCTGATCGGCGATTAGGTTGATGTCTACTTCTACTGGAACTGCTCTGAGGCCGGCGATGATCTTTTCTAGTTGGCTGATCGTGTCGCTGTGGAGGCTTTGGGGTTTGTTGTAGCCTTGTGCTGCGGTGGTGATGCTGTCGTTGATCGAGGTTAGCTGGGCTACTAGTCTTGTGACTGGGTCGCTTTCGCCGTTGCCGCCGATCATTTTGTTTGTGTTGAAGTCTTTCTTGATGCTTTCCCAACGAGCTGCTTCCTCTGGGGTAGCGAGGTCTTCCATCTCTTTGAACTTCAGCAAGTTCGATTCAGCTCCACTTGTTAGAGTTTGAGATTCGTTTTCGTAGTGATCTTGGATGATATCTAGGACTTCTTGATCGGTCATGAGTGGGAGGATTTTCTCTGAAATCCGGTTCATGTTACGATACGATCCTTGGAGCTTGAATGCAGGCTCTGTGCGGTAGGCGTCTTCCTGAGCGGCGCTCTCGATGTATTGGAGGTTCACTCTGAGGATGGCGTCACGGACACGGTAGAGGTGCTTGGTGACTTTTACCATTTCATCGATCTCGGCTGGGGTGTAGTTTCCTTCGAAATCTACTCCTTCTTGGCTGTCAGTCTCGGCGATGCGCATGACTGCGTAGACGTCTTGCTGTGACTTACTAGCGAGCTTGCTGAGGACTTTGTTAGAGGTGAGAGAGTTCTCGATGTAGGAGGCTTTGAAGTCTTCGGCAGCTCCGCCGATGATGTCGCCGAGGTTGTAGGTATCAGCTCTGTTAGCAAGCATGTCAGGGATCTGGAACTTGCCACCAGTTTCGGTGTATGGGTTACCAGCCATGACGACAGCGACTTTCTTACCACGTAGGTCATAGGTTCTGGCGACGCCATTGTAGACACCTTCTATCTTACGCTGAGCATCACAGAGTGAGATGAATTTCTGCAAGAACTCTGAGTGCGTGTGCTGAATGTCATCGAGGTAGATGAGGACGTTGTCACCCATCTCTAGTGCGAGGTTGAGCTTCTTGACTTCTTCCGCAGCGGTGGCATTCGGAGCTTCGGCTGGGTCTAGGGATGTGACGTCGTGACCGAGAGCTGGGCCGTTGATTTTCATGAAGGTGAGTCCGAGTCGGTTCGCCACGTATTCCATGATGGTGGTCTTACCGTAACCAGGAGGGGAGATGAGGAGGAGCATGCCCATGCGGTCGGTGCGGGTGTCCTTGTCTGCTGTTCCTAACTGCTTGGCGAGGTTGTCGCCGATCATAGGTAGGTAGAGGTTGTTGAGGAGCTTGTTTCGCACGAATGCGGACATTACCTTAGGCTTAAATTCATCGAGTCGCATCTGTTTGCGCTTGGTTTCGACGAGGTTATGCTTGGCTTCTTGATAAGCTTGGAAAGTAGGGACTTGCTGTTGCTCGAAGTGGCGTAGCTTGTCCATGAAATCATTGTAGTGAAGCTGATACTTGCCTTCTTGGACGACTGAGTGGTCACCGATCATGCCTTCGACTTCGGTGCTGACTCTGACATCGAGGATCGAGAGGTGCTCATAGCCTCCTCGGACTAGGTGGGCTGTGGCTTCGAGGACTGAGTGACCTGAAATTTCTAGCGTGTTGGTGATCCAGTCTTGAATGACTTCGAACTTCGCATTGTGAAGGTTTTCGAGTGATCCGAGGATTTCTTCGAACTCTTTCTCACTGTGTTTGACGGTGAGGTGGTGTTTGAAGTTTTTGACGATTTCTGCGGCTTCTGGAGAGACTGCGAAATGCTCAGCAGATTGGCAAAGTTGGTCGAATAGATACTCGGCGGCACTGTCTGTGTGAGTAGAAATTGACTGGGCTGTTAGGTTGTTAGGGAGCCAGTTGTCTAGTGCTGTCTGGAGTTGGGAAATGTATGGGTGAGTAGATCTAGACTTGCTGACTGATGCTAGTTTTCCATGAGCAGAGATCTTAATGGCTAGAGTTTCACGCTCCGCGGACTGCCAAGATTTCCAGAATAACATGGCTAGCGCACGGTCTCGTGGGTCGTAGCGGAGTAGACCGATGTTCTGGTGAATAGGCAGGATGGCTTCTAACAGCTGGACTGCGTCTACGTCATGGACTCCCTTGGTGTAGGACTCTTGGTAGCGAGGCTGCATGAATTGCTGGATCGTTTCTAGTAGCTCACCTTCAGCGACTGAGCTGAAATCGATGTCGCTGTTGAGCATCTGGCTAACGAGATATTCTACACGATAGACTTGCTTATTCTCAGAGATGATTTCTTGATCCCAGACGTCTCTGGTGGAGAGGAATACTTCGTCAGTGATGGTCTCGAAGTAGTCGGTCCCGCTGAGGTGGAAGCACATGTCATCATCTTGTGGGACGATGGTGAGCTGGAGTTCCTGGGTGTTGACGTTGAACTTCTGCTTGCCGAACTGGATGATGTTTTTGCCATCTACGAAGAGTTCGTTGCGGTCCTTTAGCTGACGGACTGCGTCTTCACGAGTGGTTTTGAGTCGGGTCTGGATGTCGTCAGATTTGACGCTGTCGCCTAGCTCGGTGAGCTGGTCGATAATGTCTCTGACCTTCTCTATCATGAGGTCACCAGCAAAGTAGCCGTTGATTTCGTTGATCTCCTTGAAGCTTGATACACGGTTTTTGATGCCGCTGAGGATTCGCTCGGCGGACTTGATGAGTGTGTTCGCTCGCTTGCTCTTCTTTTCTAACAGCTGCTGCTTTCTGCTCTCGAAGGCATTGTAAATCTCTTCACGTTTGGTGGTGAGTTGCTCGATATAGTCATCGAACTCTGAGAATTTTCCTTCGAGTTCTTCGATCTGCACCATGACCTTGGTGAGGTAGCTTTCTGTCTTCTCAGGAGTGTCGCAGAGGTCGAGATAACTTACCACAGCTTGGCTGAGGAGCTTCATCTGTGAGCCGAACTGCGCTACGCCTTCGCTCTTAGAGAGGTCACGGCGTTTGTTCTTTAGCTCTACTTTTACGCCGTTGAGTGTGGAGTAAATGGCGGAGATAGAATCAATGATCGCAGTGGTCTGAGTGGAGTCTTCGATCTTCAGGTTAGAAACGACATCGATGAGCATTTCCAGCTGTAGGCCAGACTCAGTGATGCTTTCGCCTAGCTCGTCTACTTCGGTGACCTTTGTGAGACCGCTGAGAGTTTTTTTCTGCTCGGTGACTTTATTTCTGTAGGGATCGAGAGCTTCTGGCTCTAGTAGGAATGAGACGGTTTTGTCTGAAACGCTGGCTGAGGCTTCGATGATTTGCTGCTCTAGTTCCTCAGTAGCAGGGACATCCATATAGCGCATTTCTCTGGTGGAAATGATTTCGCCACGGATGGTGCGGAGGTCTGAGAGCTGCTTGACGAAGCCTACGATGTCGTCTGGTGGTGAGTGCTGGGCGTCACGGAGGATCTTAGCGGAGCGATCTGTGATTTCTGTTAGACGATCTGTGGCTGCTAGTCTGAGACGTTTGACTTTATCGAATTCTTCGATGGCCGACTTGGCGGCAGCGTTGATGAGCTTGAGTGGTGCATCAAGATGCTGAGTTTCTGCTCTGGTGATCCAGAAGTAGGTGTCGAGTAGGTCGGAGGTCTTCTTAACGAGGTCTATGTAGAGTCCGCCGTAGTTGTCGTCCTTTGCCAGTAGCGTAAGGATTTCACGGCACTCTGCCATGGCGGAGACGATCTCAGCGTTACCGATTTTAAAGAGGTAGGAAGTCTGGTCTTCTAGCTGACTAGCGACTGCGTCCTGGCTGAGAATAGGAGTTTGCCAGATCTGTAGAGCATGGTGCTTCTGGGCTTCTAGTTCGGTTTTGAAAAAGATAAGTTCACCGTTATCGAAGACTGAGTAGCCATTACAGATGACCGGGGTGGAGACGGTTCGTTCGATGAGGTTGTAGCTGAGCAGGGCGTAGTCGCCGCTGATGCGATTGTAGAATGCGAAGAGAGTGTCTTCTCCATTTGCAGAGCTGATGCGTCTCTCGAAGCGCATGTCTGTTAGACCATGATCGAAGGTTTTTAACTCTCCGCTGAGGAGGTAGTAGCCGTTGGCGAAGATGATGCCGTGGTCGTCTGGGAGAAGGACGCAGGAATTGCCAATGGAGTCGATTCTTTCGACGCTTTGATTCTTCTCGTTGTAGACAAAGTAGCGATAGTTGGTCTCGCGATACGGGAGCATTTTCAGCAAGATCAATGGTCCGACTAATGCATAATGGATCTCTGAGTCGTCAAGGGTCTGATCTTTGTCGGTCACTTCTTCTGAATAGACACCTTTTCCGTCCGCTGTGTTGTCTTCAATTTTGATGGTAAGATCACCACCGATGGTCTCTACGAAGAGGCGATCGTCGATAGAAATATGTGGGTGCTCACCGCTGCGGTGCATGTCACGGTTACAGCGTTTCCACTGGAATTCGTGCTGAGTAGGGAAGGCGTATTCGTGGTCGAATCGGTTGCCTTCGTATTTGAGGGTTCCGTCGCCGTTGAGTAGCCACTTGAAGGTCTTGATGTCAGTGTATTCCTTACCAATGCGGAGCGCCATGTAGAGGTAAGGGCCGATGACCATCATCTTGGCGAAGACAGTTTCACGGTAGTATTTATAAAGATAATCGAAGTCATCTAGGAAGCTCTTGTCAGTGAGGATCGATTCGATTGGGAGCGGGGAAAATGTGTGGTCTACAGGATCGTAATCGTAAGCAGCGAAGACGTCTTTGATCTCGGTTGTGGTTTTGAGTCCGAACTGGATGTTGTAGGCGAAGATGAAACGGTTATTACCAATAGCGACGAGGTCACGAGGTGTGCAATTATGCTCAGTAGTGACTCGCTCAGTGTTGAGAAGCTGCGCTTCTACAGCACCGAAGATGTCTTTACGTTCGGCGTTGAGAGTGTCGAGGCGACCACGGAGATCCACAGCTTGCTTTTGCAAACGTGATTGGATCACTTCATAGGCTCCACCTTCGAGTTGTTGGTTTTTAGTTTCTTCTGGCATTATGGGTTACTGGGAAAATTGTAGTAGACTACTTAGACCAAATTGGGCGGCTAAGAGGTCTGGGTGAGCAAGCTCACGTCATTGGTTTATTTGTCATTAGTCATTGGTGGTGGACGATGAAACAATACGCTGCTCAGCGCCTTGGCTCATTCCGAGGCTTAATGGTGCTGGACCAATGACCAATGACCTCTGACATGCCACAGGCATTTAAACCTGTGGCATATCATTGATCGTCTCTACTTACAGGAAGTCCGAAGCCTTCTTGTCGCCGAAGCCGAAGCGTTCTGCTGCTCCTAGTAGATTGCTGATTTGTGATTTAGCATCACCTTTAGCAAGTGGTAGGAACTGTGTTAGTGCGGCGCTTACGCTGAGGTTCTTGAGGTCCTCTGCATTGACTCCGAACTGTGTGATCCACTCCTTTAGCTTGCCTTTGAAGTAGTCTGGATTGCCGTTGAAGAAGGTGTCCTTCACGTCTGTTAGAACGTGTGAGTTATCTACGAGGCGATCAGCTGACTTACCTTTAATGATGCTGTTAGTGATGCGGTCAAAGAACTCTGTCTCCCCACCGACGATGTCGATCTTAGCGTGCTTAAGCGCTTCTCCAATGACGATCGCTTGTTGCTCTGCAACTTGGCGTTGGACGTCGATCTCTGCGAGTTCGATGATCTTCTCTTTGTCGAGTTCGAGTTTGAATTCCTCGTGCTCCTGACCAGCTTCTTCGAAGAGCTTCATGGCGGCTGCCTTCTGCTCGATACCTGTAGCTTCAGCAGCATACTTGAGTGCTTCTACTTCTGCTTCTGCGGCACCTTGTTGCTTGGTAGCTTCTGCGTCTGCGAGTCTTACCTCTACAGCGCCGAGACCTTCAGCAGCAGTTTCTTTAGCGACTGCTTCAGCGAGCATCTTCTTACCTGCTGCGTCCTTCTCAGAGGCGGTGAGGTTAGCTTCAGCCATGATGATGCGTTCTTCAGCAGCTTTCTCACTAGCGGACTTGCTAGCTTCAGCAGCTTTCGTGATGTTGTAGGCATTTTCGTCTGCTTTAAGCTGAGCAGATTCCTTGTGAGCTTCTGCTTCTTTTACCTGGCGGATGAGAATGTCTGCTGCTTCTGCCTCAGCATTAGTGACGGTGACTTGCTTATGTCTGTCTGCTCCAGCGAAGGCTTCTGTGTCCTTGATTTTCTCTTGTTCGATGACCACTGTTTTCTCTAGTGCTACACGATCCTTGATGACTTCTTGGATGTTCTTCTTTTCAACTTCGATCGCTTTTTCTTTCTCGATTGTTTTGATTTCAGTGACTCTTTCACGCTCGATTTCCTCAAGCATTCTCTCACGTTCTACACGTTCGATTTCTACAGCGTCAGTTCTTTCCTTGTTGCGCATGGCGACGAGGACCTGGCGTTGCTTGTTCTCTTCAGCGATTTCGATTTCTTCTTCGGAGGTGATACGTGCACGCTCTGCAATCTGGTGCTGCTCTTCACGGACTTTGTCAGTCTCTGCTTGTTCACGGAGTTGGACGATTTCTACTTCACGAGCTTGCTTGGCTTCAGTTTCTGCGAGCTGACGTTCTAGTTCTAGAATTGCTTCACGAGCTTCTACGTCTTGCTGCTTGATGACTTTCTGCTTGTCTCTCTGAATGTGGTTAGAGAGCTTTGCTTGCTCAGCTGTTAGACTATGAATTTTCTTGATACCTTCAGCATCGAGAATGTTATCAGGATCCATCATGTCGAGTGGAGTCTGCTCTAGGTAATCGATCGCAGCATCATCGAGAACGAATCCGTTGAGGTCTGTGCCGATGACTTTGAGGATTTCATCACGGAACTGGTCACGCTGCTCATAGAGCTGGATGAAGTCGAACTGCTTACCGACTGTCTTCAGTGCTTCAGAGAACTTAGCGTCGAATAGTTGGCGAATCTCATCGACTGATGAGGCACGGTCACAACCGATGGCACCAGCTACCTGGAGCACGTCTTCGTCTGCATTGTTCACTCTCACGAAGAAAGCTACCTTGATGTCTGCACGCATGTTGTCCTTACAGATGAGTCCATTCTTGCCTGTTCTGTCGATCTCAACACGCTTTAGCGAGATATCAATGAGGTCAGCTCTGTGCAGGATGGGGACGACTGGTCCACCGTTAAAGTAAACCTTGGTTCCACCTACACCTGTTCTTACGAGGGCTGTGCCTTTTTCGATTTTGCGATAAAAGGTGAGGGCTATAAATATAGCCAGCACGATTGCGCCTACTATGAATAAGCCAGCAAGAACAAATGGATTACTCCAAGAGACTGCTAGACTGTTGTTTATTATTTCGTATTTCATATATGTTTTATTCTGTAGTTAAATTAGTTGCTTGGGTTTGTTGTTCTTGTTGTTCTTGTTGTTCTGTTAGAGCTTGAGTTGCTGTTAGTTTTTCCTGTTGAGCGGTGAGTGATCTGACGATGTATCTCTTGCTGTTTTTTTCGAATTTGATGACGATGACTTCCTCACCTCTTACCAGAGCTTTGTCTGTCTCGCTAAGCTTACAGTTAAGTAAAGCTGGTGAAGTGTTTTTACGGTCTACAATGATCTGACCATAGTTGTGGTCGATGATTCTGCTCTTCACCTTTCCGACTTGGCCTACTAGTGGCTCAGCAGCTTCTACGTCTTTCTTAATGGAGTTAAATAGAGGTGCTATTGGTTTAGTGATGAACTTTGTTATTAATACACTGATGATGAAGTTAATGAAGAAAAACACAGCTGCGAGGCCTAGGCTTTCGTTAGGATTCCACTGTTCGTTCATTGTTAACGATATCGCCCACATTGCCGCGTTCAGCACTGTTAGAACGAGCATGATAGGGACTTCAGCCGCATTGACGAAGTTCATGATGGAGCTGAAAATTCCACCGTTGAGGTCTAAGTCAGCATCTGCATCAACATCGAGATCTATGTCAATATCGACATCTGTATCAAAATCAAAAATTCCAATGCTACTCACTACCCAATATAGGCAGAAAAGTATTAAGCCTATTGTTAGAGGCAGATTATAAACTAGTGTTGCTTGTTCCCATAATTCTTTCACGACAGGGCTATTTCAGCGGAAAACAAACTATACAGCCATTACAAATTTCATGTTTTTTTATAGCGCTGTGATAGAAGGGGGGATTTAAAAAGTATAAGTGATATGAGAACAAGTCATTACATCAAAATTGCGTGCCTAGTATTGGTGGTTGGTTTTATGTTTTTGGATGCTAAGGCTGAAGAGGGCGTAGGGAAGATCCAGAAATGGAAACTTATCTGGAGTGAGGAGTTTGATCAAAAGAATGGGAAGTTGGATGCGACAAAGTGGACTCCGTGTGAGAGGGCTAAATCTGATTGGAGTAACTATATGAGCAAGAGGGAGGATCTTTATGAGTTGAAGAATGGGTATCTGAGGCTGACTGGAGTGGTGAATAAGGATCAGTCCAAAGATAAAGTTCCTTTTCTTACTGCTGGGGTGACGAGTAAGGGGAAGTTTGACTTCAAGTATGGTAAGATTGAGATCAGGGCGAAGTTCAAAAGCGCACAAGGTGCCTGGCCTGCGCTGTGGATGCTGGGAGCGGAGAAGAGCTGGCCTAAGAATGGTGAGATAGATCTGATGGAGCATCTGAACTATCAGGATCAGGTGTATCAGACGGTGCATTCTAGCTACACGGTGAGTAAGGGAGGAAAAGGTAAGCCTCAGAGCTCTGTGAAGGCGAAGATAGATAGAGAAAAATTTAATACCTATGGGGCAGAATGGGATAAAGATAAGGTAGTGTTCCTAGTGAATGGTAAGGTGACGATGACTTATCCAAGGCTGTCTGATAAGGGTGAACAGCAGTTTCCATTTGATCAGCCATTTTATATTATCCTTAGTATGCAGATAGAAGGAGACTGGGTAGGTAAGGCTGATCCTAAGCAATACCCAGCGTGGATGGATGTTGACTGGGTGCGTGTTTGGCAGAAGTAGGAGAGAGAGGTGTCAGAAGGGGCGATGACAATTATGGCATAAGGTTCATTTTGGGGTTGGTGGAGGATACACAGGGATGCGTCGCTTTGCTTCTTTCCCTGTGCTTGTATAAATTTGGCCTACAGCCAAAGGGGAAATGGTTTAATTTCTAGAATACTCTAGAAACAAAAAGCACCAACAGAGTGAACTGTTGGTGCTTTTTTAATGCATTCTTTTAAGAATGGCATCCCGTAGGGGATTCGAACCCCTATTGCCGCCGTGAAAGGGCGGAGTCCTAACCATTAGACGAACGGGACGCTGGTTAGTGCAACTTGTGCGGACGGAAAAAACCATAATTCCCGAGAAACCGCAAGATCTTTTTTACTTAAAATCGAAAAAAAATTAATGGGGCCGTTTTCTACTGTTTAATTCGATGGTAGAACTTCTTCATAAGGCACTGAATATGTTTACGCGAGTAGAGTCCGCTACCGATACAGGAGAGAAAATGATTTCTGAGTCCGGGAATGATAATTACTTTTTTGCCGAGGTTTTTTAGAGCGGAACTGACGACTTTTTGCACAGACATCCATTTTATGGGCAATTTACTATAATCAATGTCGAAATGATCCTTACCTGGAGTGTCTGTAGCTCCTGGGCAGAGGACGCTGACGGCTACTCCTTCTGCTTTGCCTTCCCAGTGGAGCGATTCTGCGAGATTGATGAGGTAGCCTTTGGTGGCGGAATATTGCGCCATGTGCGGCACTCCTTGGAATCCAAGACTACTGGATACGAAGAGGATGCTACCGGCTTTCGCCTTCTTCATCTGTGGAAAGTAATGATGCACTAGCGACATTGGAGTGACACAGTTGAGCTGGATGATTTTTTGATCAAGCTCTCGATCGAATTCTCCGAAGTCGCCCGGATAGCCAAAGCCAGCATTGGAAACTAAAAGGTCAACTTGTGGGCTGAAGGTAATTATCTGATCCGCTGCCTCAGGAGTGGCTAGATCGCAGACTAAGACATCGACAGAGATGTTGTATTGGTCTTTGAGCTTCTCAGCGAGGGTTTCTAGCAGAGCGCCTCTTCGAGCGACGATGACAAGATCCCATCCTTGAGAGGCTAGTTGATTAGCAAACTCTTCTCCTATGCCTGATGAAGCTCCTGTGATGAGTGCTTTCAAAGATCTCGGCCTCTGAGTGGGTGATTTGCTGAGAGGTCGCCTTTTTCAACTAGTCCTAGTTTGATGGCTTCTTTCATCGGGACAGGTTTGGCTGCGCAGACTTTTTGCCAGTCTGGGAAGTTCCAGCGATTGGGGAATCCTTTGCACTGGAATGGTTTCACATCTTGAATGGTGCATTTGTCGTTTTCTAACATGATGCATTCGTGGTTTTCTCTGGAGATGAGAGAAAGCCCATTTCGGTTCATTCTGAGTCTGGTGAATTTCTGAATGAAGTCATCAGTCTCCATGTTGAGATGCTTGGCGATAGCTTCTATCTCATCATCTTCTACTCTGACGTCACCTGGCCATTTACAGCAGGCTGTGCAGCGGTCGCACTGATACCATGTTTCTGGATCTATCATTTCGGTTAGAGGCTAACTGTGGTTGTGAAGTGCTGCTGGCTGGCTGATGAGCTGGTAGTAGCCGTTGATTTTATTTTGAAATGCTCTCCATTTTCTGCCAGGTCGACCGTTGTCCATGAGGTAGTGTGGGCAGTTTTTATGAGGTTTGCTAAGTCCGTAGCGAGGCCAGTGATAGTGGGGGACTATATTTCTGAGAGGGATGTTGTGCTTGTGCATGAGATAGGCAGCGAGCTGGGCAGTGCGTTCCATTGTTAGAGCGCGGCTGTTGCCTCTGTTCTCACACATCTCTAGGCCTAGTGAGTAGTTGTTTCCAGGGCCGTTGAAGTCAGCATGTTCGCCTTGTTCGTTGTCTGGGAGGTGCTGGACGACTCGGTTTTGGTCGATGCTGTAATGCCAGACTAGGTAGCCAATTCTGTTGCCGTTACGGTGCTTATAGGCACGGAGCTTGCCATTTTTGAGCGCCTTGCTGTGTTGCCAGGCGTCAGCTGATGGGCTGTAGTTCTGGGTGCTGTGAATGGTGATGTATCTTGGTTTCATCGGTCGCTTGTATCTACGAGCGTGTCGACCAGAAGGGATGAGATCTCGACGGATATTGGCTTTTCTCTTGAGTTGACTAGGGCTGAGTGCAGGTTTTCTGAGCACGGGAGTTTCTGCTAAGACCGGAGCTTGGTAGGGATAAATGACTTCCGACGGTGTGTATGAATTACTGCCACAGGAAACAATGACCGCTGAAATAGCTGCGATCATAGCAGCAACGAGAGAGAAATAGATGGGGGTGGATTTGAAGCGCATGACAATGTATTAGTAGCACGTTTGGAGAATTTAGCGAGAGTAGATTATTCAGCCCATTTTTCTCTCCACTCAGCAGGGAGGCGTTGTGGTCTGGCTTTTGGCATCTGCACCATGGCTAGTGCTTGGCGGCAGGTGATGAGGCATTTTTCTATGCCTTCGGCGTAAATCTCGAAGCTACACCAGAACTTGACCTTCTCGACTGACTCTAGTTTACCGTGGATCGTGAGCTTGTGACCGAGTGTTGCCGATGCACGGTAGTCTATCTCCGTGCGAACTACGACTGGGTAGAGGCCAGTGTCTGCCATGGACTTAAGATCTAGACCTAATTTCTCTGTGGCTAGCTTGGTTCGACAAGTTTCGATCATGCGAAGGTAAGCGATGTTATGGACAACTCCACCGATGTCAGTGTCGAAGAACATGACTTCTTCATGAGTGGTAAAGGTAGGTAAAGGTGATTTCATTCCGTAAACATAAAAGGGCACCATAATTTTTAAAGCATGGATCTTGAGTTTTTTTGCAATGTCTTGTAACCTCCGGCAGTTTAACCCCGTAAACTTCATAAGAATCCCTATCTTACCATGTTCAAATCCATTACTATCCTATCAGGATGCCTTGCGCTCGCCTCAGCTCCAATTTTCGCTCAGGGAGATAGTAGATATGCAGAGCCTGAAATTTCGACGATCATGATAAGGCTAGATAAGTTGCCGATAGATACGTTTGATATTCAGAGGATTTCACTGCTTTTGAATACTTTGGCTAAGGCTGAGACAAATGGTGATAGAGCTCAGCTTAGAAACAGAGCTCAGCTTATTGCTCTGGCTATGCGTTTGGACAGTAGTAACAAGCTATCCTCTGAGATTAATCGTAGATATAAGTCTGGCGCTACTGGCGGAAATCTGAGCCACCAGGATCGAAATAAAGCGATCAAGAGGCTGGATAGTGTGATTAGTTATCTTTCTAAGGCTGAAATTGGTAGTGAAGCACATGTGCTAGCTAATTATCTAAAGGACGCACTCAAAGGGTTAGATTCGAATAACCCTCATGTCGCAAATCATTCGGTGAACAAGGATCGCTGGAAGAATGTCATTCCCGAGTCTAGGAAGGCTGACATTATGCCTGAACCAGAAATCAAGCCAGATCCTAAAATGGTAGATGGTGATGATACTGGTCCTGAGCCCTTAGATGCACCTGACAGTGAAGTTACTGGTAATTCTGAAGCAGAGTCTAAGCCAGATCCTAAACCCGCTCCACAGCCGATCCCAGATGACTCTAGGATCGTCTTTAAGTGGGGAGACCTTGAGACAAAAGCCACTGGGCCAGTTTATTTTCATAAGAAGGAAAACGATAAAGATGTTCATTGGTTAGAGCTTGCTAATATATTTATTAAAGTGTCACCTAAGAGCAAGGGGCAGAATGAATTAGAGGTTCATTTTGATTCGGGGGTAGAAGGCTCTGAAGATAGAAAGAGAATAAGAGACTTTCTTAAGAAATTTCTCAATAGACAAGGGCAGGACTTTCCGAGTGCAAAGCTCACTATAAAGTTACCTAATGAATTCAGTAAGCGAAATGGATCTAATCCTTATTTCCCTATAATTCTACAGATCCAGGCATCGATCACTGGTAAGAAGATGCTACCTAATGTCATTGCCTTAGGAGTAGTGACCGACTCTGGACATGTGAAGGCTGATCACAGATTCTGGAATAATCTACGACAGGTAAGAAAATCTAAGGCATTGCAGCAGGTGCTGGTTTTCCCGAAAAGCGCTAAGCAGGATTTTCTGCAATTGGTAGCACTTGAGGAATCAGACTTTTTCATAAGGAATGAGGTGATTGCCGTAAGCGATGTTAAAGATGCGATAAAGTATACTACAGAGACTGACTATGCAAATATCAGAAAAGCGCATGAAATGTTCTTAGGTTTACAGAAGTCTATAGGGACCCGCTCGGTCGGTCAGTTTGCCACTAACAGTAAGGTTAAAAAGATTTTGGCAGAGGTGCTAGAGTTGAACCCCAACCATGTTTCCGCAGAAATGATCTTGCTTAGAGGTGATATTAAACGAGCGAAACATATTGAGGATAAATATGTAGCTATAGAGATCGGAGAGATGATAAATGAGGCAAAGAAAACTTATGAATCAAATGCAGATTCACTGGATAGTAATTACCTCAGCGCTAAATCTGCTTTAATCAAAGAAAAGCTAACACTCATTGAGGATTACATTGATTCAGAGCATGACGAGTTAATCACTGAATTAGAGATTGTAATCGCTGAACTCTACAACATGAGCCGAGCTAGAAGGAAACACGATTCTGACTTCCACAAGAGATCTGCTGAGAACGCCCATAAGAGGCTTAAGAGCGCGTATAAGTCGATTAAGAGTATGATTGATGATCTTGAATAGTTCTGAAATTCAGAGAGTTGTGGTTTTTATTGGTGTTTGAAAGGTGCTGATGAATCGATGTTTCTAGAGCTATTGAGCTTTCTGAACGTTTCTATTCTATAGAGAAGAATCAAATATTGGGCATTTAATGTTTATTTGAAATTCATTAGATATCATTTAAGTTAGTTAAATAGTTTGAAATAAATATTGCTTTAATCATCAATTTCGCCAAACTAATTGCCTCATCTGTTGAATATTTTTAAAATACTCAGTGTGGTGAGAGCAAAAAAACCTTTTAATGAAACCCCCTGTTCATGAAATTCCTTAGTATAAGCATCATTTTCGCCACAATTATAGCGATGGGTGTGTTCTTTTTAGAGCCTCTGACTAGAGGTTATCATGAAGAAATGCTTAAGCATAAAGCGCTAAAGGCTCTGAATAAGCACTATATGGGTTCTGAGGTCGAGGTGGATCATCTTCATGCCACTCGTATTGTAGTCTACAAAACGACTTCGCGTGATCTGACTGAGCAGGAAATCAAGCAACATGTGTCTTCAATTGTAAGAAATGTTCCTGGTATCTATGCTGGAGAAGATGTGGTGGAGGTTCGCCCTGAACTAGTTCTCTTAGATCTAGAGGTGGACAGGAGAAAGGCTGACGCTCTGTCAGGAAAAAAGCCTATAAAAGGAGCTGTTGTCGCTGATGGTAGTAAGCCTGTTAATGGGGGAGATAACTCACAGGATAGTTCTGGTAAGGTGTCACAGCCCCAGCCAGGGCCAAACACTAATCCTGAGCCTCTGAAGCCAGTCAAAGTTAAAAAAGAAAGTGAGAAACGACCTGCGAGTTTGGTCATTAGCTGGGCGCCACAAAAAAAGTCAATTGCTGTTGCGGGGGAGCTTTCTAGTGAAAAGGATAAAGAGTTTATTTCTGAAATGCTGGGTGAGAAGTATCCAGAATCAAAGTTGATGAATACAGTCAAAGTGCTACCTAATGATGTTAGAAAGCTCAAATTACTGAATAGATTGATTCCTAGTATCCCCAATATAATCAAGTATAGCCATGGCAAAGGATCATTAGTAGCCCTAGATGAGCCTGGGAGGCTAGAGGTGAATGGTGAGGTGTATAATAAGAGCCTGCATCAACAGATCTCTAGGAAGTTAGTGAGTCTCGCTGGTAATACGTTTAAGCTAGAGAATCGGTTGAAATATATCTCTACATTCAGTGTGGTAAAAGACTCTTCGACTAAGACGCTGACCTTAAAAGGCACCTCGAATAGCCAGAATAGCAATATTCTAGTATCCAGAGTGAGGAAAATAGCTGGAAACCTAGAAGGCTACACAGCGAATGTTGATGGCATGAAAGTGGATAAGAATTGTTTAGAGTTTGAGTGGGATAAGAGGAAGCAGGTCTTAATGGAGAGCCATCTTGAGCAAGCCGATAGCGGCAAGCTTGTCTACCGTGGGAATAAGCCGACTGAAATCTATCTGACGACAAGTAATCCAAAATATCAGAAAGCACTGGAAATGGCTCTTAAAGATGCAAAAGACATCAAGAGTGAAATCAAATATGTTCCTGCTCCATTACCAAAACCTGTAGTGCCGGCTAAAAATGTAGAGCCCAAAGAGCCCAAAGAGCCTAAAGCGACTCCAGCAGATGCAGTAGCGACTCAAGAGCTGAAAAATAAGCTTAAAGGGTTTCGCATCTACTTTAAATCAGGATCTGATTATGTAGGGAAAGAACACAATGCTAAATTGAAGGAAGTAGCTGAGTTCATAAAGTCTTCAAAAGATAAAAAATCTATGCTCACTATCGGAGGCTATGCTGATAAAACCGGAAATGCTGCCTATAACAAGAGCCTGAGCCTCAAACGAGCAAGAGCAGTGCAGATCAAGCTAGTGGCGCTGGGCGTCCCTGCAGCTCGGATCCAAATAGAATTTTTCGGTGCAGAGTCGAGTGAAAATCAGCAAGAGAGCCGACGCGTAGAAATCCATATCAAATAACTCCAATTTACTAAATTATCCGCCATGTTAACTATTTTTGACTACACCCAAATCGAACAGTATTCGCAGAATGTATGGATCGCTGGTCTCGTAGCAGTGGGACTAGTATTTTTCATTTTAGGTTGGGTAATTACAAAATTGCTCAGACCTAGTAATAGAGAAATTCATGAAGAGTCACATAATATTAAGAAGCACTTGTTAGATGACCTAAATACTTCTAGAAAATTTAATGCAGATTACCAACTTCTCGCAAAGAAGCAGAAGAGAGAAGAGAAAGAATTAAAATAACCCCATAGAGATCATATTGAAGTTTAGATTAATCGCTATAGTCTAAACCTCCGAATGTCTCTTACATCCCCCTCCACAATAAGCCCCCCCACTTAGCCATGCACATTTCATACGATATTCTTATCATAGCCGGAGCTATAGCCCTCGTTGGGTTGTTCGCGACTGCTTGCTACATCCTAGGCCAATACTGCGCAGGCGGTGGGGCTAAAAAAAGCAACGGATTGATAGCTAATTCATTAGTAAGCAATCAGAGGCTTACTAAAGAACTGAGCGAGGAAAGTTCTATTCATAGGAAAATTGCGGACAAATATAGGGAAGCATTTGATAAAAAAGAAGCATATTGGCAGACAGTGAAGGCTCGCTGGCAGAAAGAGGCTGATAGAGCGAAAAAGATCGTTGCTAGGCAAGAAGAGGACAGAGTTAAAAGTATCCAAACGCTAAAGGAGTCGAATCAAAAGCTATTGAGGCTCGAGAATGATTATCAAAAACATCGCAGAGATAGTCTGGCTGAAATAAATGCCTTGAAAGGTAAGCATGGTGGAGACGCTAAAATAGCTGAGCTTGAAAGCAGAGCTAAGCAGGTTGATCAAAATTACCAGGCTGAGATCCAGTCTAATAAGGATGCTATATCAGATCTCAGTAAGAAGCTCAAAAGAAGAGATGAGAAGCTAGTCAAACTAGAAGAGATCATCCGCACCAAGACTAAGGGGCTTAATGAGCTGAAGATACAGCTGAAAGGAACTGAGGAACTGGATTCTAAATTTAAGGCACTCTCAGAAAGCTACGCTGAAAAAGACAAACAGTTCGATGCATTAAAGATCGACTTGAAATCCCGCACAAGTGCGCTGGAAGAACTCCAAAATCAACTAAGTAATAGCCAATCAGAAGCGATAGGCTTGAGAGAACAGGCTGAAAAGGTGGGTGAGTTTGAAACTCTGCAAAAACGTGTGTTCGTCAATGAAACTCAGCTTCTTGAAAAAGAAACTGAGATGAAAAAACTCGCTCAGGAACTTGATCAGAAAAACCATCAGGTTAATCAACTACATACGGATCTGAATAGTCGAAATCAGAAGCTTAATGCATTGGTCGCTCAGATGGAGGATACTTCTGAGATCGATAGTTTACAGGAGAAGCTAGGAGTGTTCGAGACGACTCTTGTGGATAGAGATAAGCAGATCGGGAGACTTAAGGAACAGCTGTTATCACTGGAATCTACGCTAATTGAGCAGAAGAAAAACATTGAAGAACTCAGTGAAGAGGGAGTTCTAAAGCAGTCTACCATTGATCAACTTAAAAAGGATCTGGAGGCCAGAGATCAGCAGCTTCAGTCAATGAATCAACAGATCAATGACTTAGAGAAAGCACTTCAGCAGAAAGATAAGGACATCGATAGTCTTAATCAACAGCTTAAAGATACTTCTAAGCTAGATCAATTAACTGGGCAGCTTGGTGAGTTTCAAAGTCAATTGAAGAGGAAAGATGATGACTTCCTCAAGCTTGCTAATGAGTCAAAAGATAAGCTACGTGTGATCAATAAGCTAGAGGGTGCATTAGAGTCTAAAGAGCAAGAGCTCAAATTAGCGAACGACAAGCTAGAACAAGGTAAGGCTGAAATAGTGGCTTTAGCTGCGAATGTTAATGATACTTCTGAGCTCGATGAATTGAATCATAAGTGTGGGCTATTCCAAGGTCAAGTTACTGAGAAGGACTCTGAGATCGTTAAGCTTCAAGAAAGGTTATCTAGTGAGAAATCTGCATTAACGAAGCTACAGAAAGATTTCCTTACTAATGAAAAACAGTTAGAGAAGCTGGACCAGCAAACAGTTGAGCAACAGGGGAAGATAGAAGAATTAGAAAAATATATCTCAGAAAAAGACTTAGAGCATAGCGCTCAGAAAGAGCATATTTCAACTCTCGAATTAGAGATCGAAGATGATCAAGAAGCTCAGAAGCTTAGAGAGCAGATTGAGTCACTCAAAGCGACTAATGAAAATCAGCAAAATCTTCTAACAGCTAGCCACAATCAAGACGAGGAGAAGCAGCATTTACTCTCTGAGCTAGAACATAAGTTAGGAGAGAGAGACTCTCAGCTCAAAAACCAACAAGGGGAGCTTCAGGCACTCCGCGAAAAATCTGGTGACACCGAAGCTGGACTGAATGATCTGAAAGCGCAGCGTGACAAAATCCAGCAGAACCTGGATGAGAGTCATGAGGCGAACATGGATAGGCAAAAGCGTATCGATGAATTAGAGTTCTATCTCAAAGAACATAGAGACGAGAATGGCCAGCTTTTGATCAAAATCAAAGATCTAGAGCAAAGTGTCTTCCATAGATCTGAGGAACTAACCAAGCTCAATGAGCAGCTTGAGGACAAGAGCGAGGTGGAGCAAGTCAAACACCAGCTTGGGATATTCCAGAGTAATCTCTCCTCTAAAGAAAGCGAAGTTTCTCATATCAAAAATGACCTTCAGCAGAAGACTGAACGCATTAAGGAACTAGAAGAGCAGCTAGGAGAAAGAGAAGGTGAAATCAGGAAGCTCAATGAGATTGAAGACCTATTCAAAGAGAAGACTCAAACCTTCAACCTTCTTCACAATGATTATGTAGCAAGCCAAGAAAAGGCACATCAACTTCAGGCTAGTATCAGCGAGCAGCTAGATAAGATAGGTCATCTAGAAAGCCATAATTCTGGTAAGCAAAAGCGTATAGACGAGCTAGAAGACCTGCTCAATGCTAGACAAGCTGAGCTAGAGAAACTCAAGTCAGAAGCGGCTGATACCAGCAAGCTCGATGCATTGAATAGCCAGATAGAAAAACTGGGTTCACAGCTTTCAGCGAAAGATAATGAGCTAGCGACTGCGACACAGGCACACAAAACCATATTAGGTAAATTTAATAGTGAAACTGATGGCAGGCACAAGCGCATCAAGGAGCTAGAAGGCTTCCTCAATGCTGTGCATGTTGAGAAAAATAAACTTCAACAAGAGCTGGACTCTAAGGCTGAGCAAGTAACTGGACTCAGCTCAGAGAATGAAGGTAAGCACAAACGTATCCTAGAGCTAGAAGGCTTTCTTAGTGGTGTGCATGTTGAAAAAGACAAGCTTAGTCAAGAGCTGGAGGCCAAGGCCAAGCAAGTGACTAGTCTCATCTCAGATACTGATGGCAAACAAAAGCGCATCAATGAACTAGAAGAATTCCTAAAAGATAAGCAAAGTGAGCTTAAGGTTCTACATTCAAAAGTTTCTGATACCTCTGAGAAAGACAAATTAAAATCCATCATCGATGCTAAGTCAGCAGAGGTGGAGGAGATCAAGTCTAGTAGAAGCCAAAATCTAGTCCAAATTACTGAGCTAGAAGGTCAATTAACTGAGCGATCTGCTGAACTGGAGAAGCTCAAAGGCGTGCAGAGTGAATATGAAAAACTCAAGTCAGAGGCGATTGATCGCAGTGAACTCGATGTTCTAAATAGTCAGATAGAAAGTCTTCGCACTCAGCTTTCTGAGAAGGAAAATGAATTTGCAGGTGCTAGCCAAGCGCATGAAGAAACGATCGGTAAACTTAATGCTGAGAATGATGGTAAGCACAAACGCATCATAGAGCTAGAGGGCTTTCTCAGTGGTGTGCATGCTGAGAAAGATAAGCTTAACCAGGATTTAGAGACCAAGGCTCAGCAAGTGGCTGGACTCGTCTCAGACGCCGATGGCAAGCAGAAGCGTATCAATGAACTAGAAGGATTCCTCAACAGCAAACAAAGTGAACTTGAGGTTCTGCATTCAAAAGTTTCTGACACTTCTGAGAAAGACAAATTAAAGTCAATCATCGATGCTAAGTCAGCAGAGGTGGAGAAGCTCAAGTCTAGCAGAAGCGAAAGTCTTGTTAAAGTTACTGAGCTAGAAGGTCAGCTAACAGAGCGTCATGCTGAGCTAGAAGAACTAAAAGGAATACAGAGTGAGTATGAGAAACTAAAGTCCGAAGCTATTGATAGCAGTGAACTAGATACTTTAAATAGCGAGATTGAAAGTATCCGCACGCAGTTGTCAGAGAAAGAAAGTGAATTTCTGAATGCTAGCCAGAAACAGGCAGACTCAATGTCTAAGCTTACCTCAGAAAATGAAGGAAAGCATAAGCGTATTCTAGAGTTAGAGGGGTATCTGGATGCTGTGCATGGTGAGAAAGATAAACTGAATCAAGAGCTAAAAGCAAAGACTCAGCAAGTAGCCGATGTGATCGCTGATGCCGATGGTAAGCAAAAGCGCATCAACGAACTAGAAGGATTCCTGCATGGGAAGCAGAAGGAGCTTGAGGCGTTACAATCACAGATAGCTGACACTTCTGAGCAAGATAAACTACAATCTATCATCGATGGCAAGTCCGCTGAGATGCAGGCGATCAATGCTGAGAATAGTGAGAAACAGAATAAGATCAATGAACTAGAAGGACTACTTTCAGAGCGCCACACTGAGCTGGATGAGCTAAGAAAACAGCTCAGTGACACCTCTAAATACACTGAACTCAATGAGGATCTAGATGCCAAACAGAAACATATTGATTCTCTGTTAGAAGAAAATGCATTAACCGTAGAGCGTATTGCTACCTTGAAAACTCAACTAGATGAGAGCCACGCGGAAGTAGTTAAGCTACGTGGTGAGCTAACGAATGAGAGCCAAGAAAAGCAAGAGCGCCAAGAGCGACTAGCGTCCCTAGAGCTATCTATAGGTGAGAAGCAGGCTGAAATCTCACAGCTCCGTGACAAGCTAGCTGATAACAGCAAGTTCGAAGAGTTGACTCTGCAGCTGAAATCTAAGACTGATGAAGTTCTCCAGATGTCAGAGCAGAATAAGGCTCAGATGCAGCGAGTGAATAGTCTAGAGAAATTGTTAGAGACAAGCCAAGCTGAAATGAGCTCACTGAAGTTCCAAGTTTCTGATAACTCAAGGGAGACTCAGCTAGTAGATGAACTTAAGATTACCAAGGAAGAACTAGAACATCAGAATCAGCTTATGGAACACAAGCAGTCCAGAATAGATCTGACTCAGAAGCAGCTTGATGAAAGTCACAATGAGGTTCTGCGACTACGTGCTGAGATAGCAGACACATCACATCTAGATCACCTCCAGAGCGAGCTAGATGCTAAGGTCGGATTTATAGGGACACTCAATAGCGATAACTCTGGGAAGCAACAGAGAATCGAGGAGCTAGAGAACTTGTTAGGTGATCATCAGAAAGAAATCGACTCACTTAGAGCTGCTGTCACTGATTCCTCCGAGGCAGATAGTTTGCGATCAGAGCTCGAATCTAGAGCGAAGCAACTCGAAAATCTCAATCAGCAACTAGAATCTAATCAGACAATGTTGATTGAATTAGAGAATTCCCTAGAGGGCGCCCAGCAAGAGCTAGAGGAAGCTAGGAGAAACCTCAGCGATACATCTGAGCTCGATCAGCTGAAAGCGAGCCTACAAGACAAGACGGTGAAACTAGAGGAACTCCACCAAGCGACTGAGAGTAAAGAACAACAGATTCAGCGACTCAGCTTGGAGCTACAGGACAAGGAATTTAAACTAGATCAGCTTAGTCTGAAGGCGAATGATCATACTGAAACTGATCTTCTTAGGAAGCAAATCGCAGAGCGTGATAGTCACATTAAGTTCCTCGACGACAGCATAGCCAGCACTAACACCAGGCTATCCGATCTAGAAAAGCATATTGTCATGCGTGATGAAGATATTTCTCATCTAAAGACAGAGCTTACAGATAATACCAAGCTCGATGAATTACTGCACGGGATCAAGCAGCGTGATGAGCAACTTAGCACGCTCACCTCAGAGACTCAGGATCGTCAGGCAAAAGTTAGCTCTCTAGAGTCCACATTGGCTGAACTCAGAGAGTCTCTCAATGCGAAGAACCTAGAAGTGAATAGGCTACAAGACGAGGTCAATAGCTTGTCTAAAAACTCGTTACTAGCGTCATTTGGCACAGAGAAGGTGGAACAGCATCCTGAGAAGGGCATCCTCTTCACTGAAGCTCCAGATAGAAAGGACGAGCTTCAGAGTATCTTCGGAATCTCTCAAGAACTAGAGAATCAGCTCAATAATTTAGGTGTTTACCGCTTCAAGCAGGTTGAACTCTGGACTGAGACTAATATTGGCTACTACCAGAACCAGCTAGACTTTGATGGTAGTATCGTGAGGGAACAATGGGTGTTGCAGGCGCAGAGACTTGATAATTAACGAATTAAGCGGTAATTTGGTGACGGTTTCCAGAGAGGAATCATGCTCTGGAAACGAACGGCTAAATAAAAATGCATTTTTTTAAAAAGAGAGCTTGATTTTTTGGCCAGTATGGAAGAGTCTCCGCCCGCACCAAGAGAATGTTTCGACATTCAAAACCAGATTTAATTATCGGGGAGTAGCTCAGCTTGGTAGAGCGCTGCGTTTGGGACGCAGATGTCGCAGGTTCGAATCCTGTCTCCCCGACCATT
>CAKZNV010000218.1 GCA_937132085.1 uncultured Rubritalea sp.
GATATATTAGTTTGTCCTAGCTGCAATGGATTTCTATTAGAATTTTTCTGCTTGTCTGTATCCATAGCGTTTTCCAAGTGCAAGGCATTCGCTTAGAGAGAGAATGCCGTCTGATGGGGTGGCATGAGTGAGTGACATGGCAGCTACACAGACTGCACTTTCGAGTGATTTCTGCACTGACAAGCCTTCATGAGTAGCATAGAGGAATCCCGTGGCAAAGGCATCTCCTGCACCTGTGGCACCTACTATCTTTTCAGCAGGGAAGTTTACCGATGCTTGAGTTGTTAGAGTGTCACTGCTGATGGTGTAAGCGACTGCTAGCTGTGGCATGTGAAGGACTACTGTGCCGATACTACCTAGTTGAGCGAGCTCACGAATAGCGGTGCGGATGTTACTTTCTGAAATTTCGTATCCAAGTATCCAGCCGGCTTCGAGTTCGTTGATAAAGAATATGTCCGCTTTTTTCAATGCTGCGATAGAGATTTCTCGGAACTGAGGATGCGCTGTGCTTACTACGTCAACTGCGGTGATTAGCCCTTCGGCTCTAGCATTTTTGAGAACAGTAGATGCTCCGGTGTTACCGTCTTCGTCTAGCTGGTCTAGCTGGTCTAATAGCATCAGATAGCCAAGGCTAAAGATCTTTGCGCTAGTATTTCTAAAATCAAAATCCTCTACACTCAGCTCTGCATTGGCTCCACGAGCATGGAAAAAGGTGCGTCTACCAGTAGATACATCTGTCATTGCATCAGTGACAGATGTGCTGGGTCCAGCTCTGCTATTGAGCTGTGAGGTGCAGATGCCCGCTTGTTTGCAGTCATCTAGCACCCACGTTGATTCAGGGTCATCCCCTAGTAGCCCACAAGCTTCCAGAGGTAGATCTGGAGCTAGTTTTGCTAGGTTTTTGAGTATATTGTATGGACCACCTCCATTGCAGCGTGAGTGAGATAGGATGGAACAGAGCGTGTCTTGCTGGGGCCATGCGTCGATCATTTTGACCGTGTCGACGATGAAATTTCCGCCAGAAAGGATGCCCTTACGATTTACTGTATTTGCCATAGCTTTGGGGTTTTAGTGTGTTATTAGCTTTGAGTTTGGCTCGCTTGAGACTTGAGGGCCTCTGAGTAGAGTTGCTGAGCGTAGACGGCTTCTTCTGGTGTTACGCAGCTGAAGTTATCTTCTAACAGCCCTGCACGTTCCATGAGGAAGGATGCCCACATTTGTTGAATAATATCAGGGAAGCCAACTTCGAAAATACCGCCTGTGATGGTCTTGAAAGGCATTTCAAAACCTAGGTCAGTGCGCTTCCAATATTGCTTATCAGTGCGCTCAAAGATTTCTAGAGTCTTAGGATTGCTAGTAGAGTAGCGGACACCACCTTCAGTTCCTAATACTTCAAAGAACCAAGTGTTAGTAGCTCCAGGTGCAAGACGCTTCATTTCGAAACGTAAGACAAATGGATCTTCTCCTTCTTGTGGTGCATAGCTGTGGACTACGGCGTTATCCCAAGTATCACAAGTAGCTACGCCACCTCTGCCATCTGGGCGTTCTTTGTAGCCATGTTGTAGCTGAGCGAAGATCTTCTCAGGTTTCCATCCAAGTCTGATCGGAAGGTGGAATGCGTGCATTCCAAGGTCTCCGAGAACTCCGATTTCACCACAAGTTTTGCTTTGGCGTTTCCAGTTAGCTGCCTTAGTAGGATCGAGATCTGATGAGTGATGAAATCCTGAAACTGCTTCTAGGATACGCCCACATTTTCCTGATTTTACATAGTCAAAAGCTGCTTGAGCTCCTGGCATGAACGGGAATTCTGAACTACAACGAACAAAGCGTCCATTCTTCTCGGCAGCTTTCTGAATGTTCTGAGCAGCCTCTAAGTTGATACCGAATGGCTTCTCTGCAAAGAGGTCACAACCAGCTTCAAGAACATCGATGTAGATAGACTCATGCAGCATGTGCGGCACAGCAACGTAGACGACGTCTAGATTTCCTTTTGCAAGCATCTCAGTGTGAGATTCAGCAGCTAGTTCTAGTGTAGGGATATTCTCCTTGAACCAATTTCTTGGGCCTTCCATAGGGTCAGCGATAGCAACTAGCTCTGGCTTTACTGGTAGGTCAATAAAAGCACACCAGCGAGCGAAGGCACTAGCCATTTCACGGCCCATGAGACCACCACCTACGATACCTATTCTTACAGTTTCAGTTTTCATTAGACTAACTTGAGTGCAGTTTGAACATCAGCTCCTTCATGCAGCATAGCCATGAGAGCACGAGTGATACCAGCTGGTGAATCATGCTGGATAACATTTCTTCCATAAACGATACCGCTTACACCTTGTTCTAGGAGATCAGCTGTGCGCTTGAGTAGTGTTTCGTTATCAACTTTACCACCACCACGGACTAGGATTGGAACTCCGCCACAAGTTTCTACAACTTGGTTATAGAGGCTCACGTCGTCTGTAGGGTCAGCTTTGACTACGTCAGCACCGAGCTCGATCGCTTGTCTTACAATGTGAACGATAGCGTCGAGGTCACCATTTACTGTATAACCACCACCGTCTGCGTTGTTTTTGAACACGAGAGGTTCGATCATCAATGGCATACCATAGTGATCACTTTCTAGCTTCATTTTCATGATGTTAGCGACACACTGCTCATGGATCTCAGGAGCTCCTGGCACGATGAAGAGATTGACACAAACACATGCTGCGTCGAGACGAACAGCCTGAAGGATTGCTCCATCGAGTGCTGTGTTGAATCTCACATCTGGAAGCTCCTTGCCATAAATATTAGCAGTATCTGTGCGTAATACGAGAGCTGGCTTATCTTTGCCTGGGACAGACTGAAGATGACGAGCTTGACCAGTAGTTAGCTGAATAGCATCTGGAGCCGCATCTAGAAGAGTGTCTATGGTTTTAGGCATAGATTCGATCCCTGTTAGGAAGCCAGAGGTATTGAAGAAGCCGTGGTCGACAGCTACGTCGAAACATTTGTTCGATTTCGCATTGAAGAGTCGGTTGAGTCGGTATGATTTCATAAATTAGTATATTGTTAGATTTTTTTTAAGTCTAGACGTCGAGTAACGCTAGCGGCTTCCCGCTTCCTGCTCCCAAAGGCTCAGCCTCGGTCTTGCGTAGAATAACCACAAGAGTAGGAGAGCTGAGTCCCTCAAGATATTGTCTTTAGCTAAGTCTTACTTAATCCCCATGATGTGCTCAAGAATAGCTTGCTCAAGTGCCTCGTAGTCACGTGCGTCTACGAATTGCTGTTCAAGATTCTTATCCCATGTGCGAACTTTTTCGACCATGTGCTCAAATGTCTTCTTGCTGTTCACAAGGTGTGAAGTAACAGGGAAGCCTGCTTGTGTGCGCATTGCTTTTACATCAAGACCAACGAACTCACCATTGCTACCGTAGTTAGCTAGCTCAAGGATTCTTACTTGGTTGAATGCTGCTCTGAGGTTAGCTGAACCGAAGTTCTTGTCTTGGTCAAACTTCAACCCGTTTTGGTCATTTAGGTGGATACTTGCAAGCTTGTTGTGAGCTAGTGCAAATCCCATTTCGTCTGATGGATCAAGTCCAGCAAGCTGAGCATGCGCAGTTTCCATCATCACTTTAACACGTGAGTGATCGTTTGATGCATAAGAAAGACCTACTACGTGACCTACTGTTGGGCAGTAAGTTTGGTCACATGGCTCGTTTGGCTTAGGCTCGATCCAGACTTCGATTTCTGAGTCTTGTGCAAGCACGTCGTTGATCGCACCGAGTAGACGTTCATATGAAAGCATCGCATTCTTAGACTCACGGATGTAGCTGCCCTCACGAGCGAACCAGAATACGAGAGACTTAGAATCAAGCGCCTTACAAATATCTACTGTCTTAGCGATACGGTCTTTAGCATACTGTCTGTCAGAAGCTCTGTTAGAAGTGATCGCACCGTCGATTGTTTGCTCAGCAAACCAGAGACGTGGAGCTACGAATTCAGCTGTTAAGCCTTCACCATCGAGCACTTTTTTCATTTCTGCTACTTCCTTATCAATTTGTGCAGGTGACTTAGAGTCGATGTCTAGCACAACGTCATCATCGTGAAACTGAACACCTTCGAAACCTAGCTTTCTGTAGTAAGCAAATTTATCTGCATGTGCGAATGCTTTACGAACTGGAGGACCAAATGGATCTTCACCTTCACTGATATTCCAAGGACCGAATGAGAATTTATAATCTTGTTTCATAGTGGCTGCATCCTACACAGCCATTATGACGTGAACTACTACATCAGATCACTCAAAGTAGTCCTCTCGTCTCACAATCATTAAATCTAATGGGTTCTTTGATTTTGCAGCATGTAACAGAGCTTAGCTGCAGAGTGAAATCATGCGTAATATTTTAAACATACTTCACTTGCTGAGCTGGAAGGCATTTAGCCCAGCTTGTGAAATGATGAGATCTTGTTCTGGTGGACCTCCACTGAAAGCGGCAATGATGTAGCCGTCATTAAGTTTGATGATATCTCCACCTTTCCAGCCAGTCTCTCCGATGAGCTTCTGTGCAGGACCTCCAGAGTGACCACTGGTGGTTAGAGTTCTCGCCATTTCAGCAGACTTGGCATAGGCGATTGCTAAAAAGTTCGCTTTCCCATTGGCTATATTTTTTGTTACTGCCATCTGAGATTGCCATTGCTGAACCTTGTTGTGAGGAACAAGGCTTATCACTGCTGCTCCTTCAATTCCAAGCTCCTTAGCTTTTTGAGTCATCGCTTTAAGTGCAATGTCAGCCTTTTCTTTAAAGTTAGCTCCCTCAAGATACTGTGGTTGTTCAGGTGCTTTTAATTCTCTATAGCGCAGCTTTCTAAACTTCATATCGAGATTACTTTTGGCATGCTGTTGTAGTAAAATGTATCCTTTTTTGCCTACATTGAATTGCTCATGTTTTTTGCTACTTAGGAATCCATGCTTAGCATCGTCATAGGTAGCGATATGAAAACCGTTCACCCATGTGCTAATCTTTCTTCCTTTACAGAGAATACGCACTCTGTTCCAACCTTTGTGATCCCAGCTCCAATGCTTTGGTCCCTGTTTCTGGTCAATCTTCCAATTTTGGGTTTTCGGTTGGATCCAAGAGCCTCCAGTTTCATCGTAAATCAAGCCACATCGCCAAGGTGTAGCAGGGTCGATATCAATTTGTGGCCCTTGGATGAGATTGTTTAAAAAGCGTGAACGAACCTGTATCCCTGAGTTTCCGTCAGTGTTGGCAGAGAACAATTCTAGTTCTAATTCGAAGTCTTCTAACTCGGTATCAAACTGTAGCCAATTTGCGCCCGCATTTTTTAAAGGACTGGCAGTAGAATGAATTTCTTGATCTTTCACACTCCATAATATCTCTGCTTCATTGCCAAATGCCTTCCAGCCTTTCAGTGAATTGTCAGTGAGCATGTTGATCCATTTTTCTTTGGACGGAGAAACTGTGGTGTTTTCAACTAGGTAAGTTCCATTTTCACGAGTAGAGCCTAAAATGTCTAGATCACCGTCAAAATCATAATCGAGCACTTGTCCACCAGTTCCCATTCCTATCTTTTCGTTGTAGGAAACCACATGTCTTTTCCAAGGGTTCTGAGCTCCCTGAGTGAGCTGATACCAATAAAGATAGTTTGGGTCTTTGGACTTGTTGCCCCAGCCGTCCCATCGTTTCCCCACAATGGCATCAGGAGTGCCATCATCATTCATATCTGTGAAAATAAGATTATGAGGAAGATTAATACTGCTATCTACAATGCGTTCTTTAAAACTTATTTTACCACTCGCATCTCTTTCTTGCTGATACCAGATAAACCCAGAGCCATGACCTGATGTCAGAAGGAAGTCATTGAAGCCATCCTTGTTGATGTCGTAGCAAAAAATGTTGGTAGCATGTCCACACTTCTGACCATTGTCTCCTGTGTGGGTGCCTTCTGCACAGTCTGGACGATGGCAAACATCATGAGTGAATGAATGCTTTTTCCATTCACCGTTCACACGGTCTTCTGGAGCTTCAAACCAAGCTTCCGTCGAGATGATGTCAGCTCTACCATCTCCATTGATATCACCCGTGCCCGCTCCCCACATGCCTGCCGAGTGACCTATCTTATGAAGAGTCCACTTACCGTCCTCAAATTTCACCCATTTCATAGAAGGAATTGGTTTTTTACAGCGACAGCCAGAGGAGACAAGCTCGTTGGCTCTACCGTCTCCATCGAGATCTACCCAGTGAGCAAAATGCCAAGTTACATCGTGTTTCTTCGACTCAGTGTCTTGTTTTCCATCGGGTCTTTCAGCATCTACTGTGTGACGCTTCCATAATCCTTGGAGATTTTCAGTCCCTGGGTTTTCATAGACGAACAGCCCATAGTCATGCCCACCAGAAATAATATCCACATGTCCGTCACCCGTCACATCTCGTGCCAGAGTGAAGTCATCAGGAGACAGCATATTGCCATCTACTCCATAGTTACGCAGAGTTCTGAACTTCGTTTTAATCTTAAAATCAGGACCGATGAATACGAAACTACCAGCCGCTATATCGTTGATCCCATCACCATTGAAATCTCCGAAAGTGCATGACTCAGCTTTCTCATTGAACACATGTTTCTTGTGATAGTGTTTGAGAATTTCATCCTGCTTAGGCGCATTCGTGATTGTTGGCGGTGAAGTGTCTACGCTCTCTTGTGAGTGTAAACTGAGTGATAAGCACGAGAAGATGAGTAAGGCTTTAGATAGTTGCATAATAGTCGAAGTTGGGTTCTTTGATCCTTATGACTATGGTCGAAAACTCATCTAAAGTCTTGGATCATTCTTGTGATAATTTGGACTATTTCGGCGTTTCAGTGTGTAATTTGTAGTTTTTTCTATAGCTGCTAGGAGGAGAGTGCATGATTCTGGTGAAGTCTCTATGGAAGTGACTTTGGTCGAAATATCCGCATTCAAAAGCAATTTGAGCGATACTATCATTACTACTACTGAGAAGAAAACAACCATGCTGAACCCTCAAATGACGGATGTATTGAGTAGCAGTCATATTAAAGATCTTCTTAAAACTTCTCTCAAAGGCACTGACAGAAAGGTTCACTTGTTTGGCTAAGTCAGGGATCGATAGCTTATCAGTAAAGCTATTTTTCATGGTATCAACCGCGGCATCAATCAGCGATATCTGCTCAATTCCTGCAGCACTTGCTGAAAATGGACGAGTCACCCCAGCAATGGCGATGACTTGACCTTGCTTATCAAAAACAGGAACTTTGGTAGTGATCGTCCATTCCACTAAGCCATGTTTATTGGGGATGAGTTCGACCTTATTGCGTAGCGGTTTTCCACTATTAATAACGACTAGATCATCTTTCATGCATGCCTCGGCAATAGGAGGAGGAAACAGCTCAGTGTCTTTCTTGCCAATAATTTCCTCAATGGGCAATCCTATGATTTCTGCCATCTGATTATTCAGACTAATGATGGTCATCGTCTCTACTTCTTTTACAAAGTAGATGTATCCAGGCATCTCCTCAAACAACAAAGACGCAGTATCGGGGCTGTGCTGTAAGAGTTCTAATGTGTTCATGGTAGGTCTAAACTGAGGCTAGCCAGCGATAATGTCAAATGAGTTGGCATACTTGGACTCAAGAATTCTACTCAGTCGAGGCTAGCGCTACTTCGTAGATCGAAGGAGCCACTCCGCTCCAAACGATTTTGAGTTCGTAGATGTGCTTATATTTGGTGTTCTTAAGCTCATTGAGGCTCTTGTCTAGGACTCCGAGTTGTTGCCATTCGTTCTTACCAGTTCTGATCATCACTTTGGCATTGGAGATCGCATTGCCGTTCTGGACGATGTTGATCTGCTTGATGTTCGTCTTTTCACTTAGCTTATAGGTGATCGATCCACTTGTGATTTTACCGTTGTTTGTGTTAGGTTGGTAGGCAGTTGTTAGATCTCCATCGAACATCTTTTCAGGACCGTGATCCTTCATCTCGATTGGATCAGAGACGAAGGTCGGATCGTTAACCTGCTTGATGTATTGACCATTGTTGATCAATACTTCTGAGATGCGAATCCATCGGTGATGGTAGCTCTTGGTCGCTAGAATACGGAAGTATCTCGCCTTGGTGTTGAGATTCTTTCCTTCTAGGTATGAGTGAGAGATTGGGATGACTCCGTTGGATAGGCTGCCGTGCTTGTAGCCATTGTCCTGTGGTTTTGCATCTCGATCTTCTGACTTACTTGTAGTTTCGAAGGCATCTGTCCATGTATTGCCGTCGAGACTTAGTTGGAATTTTGCATCACGGACGTGGTCGGTGTCTGTATCTAAAACCACATACTTCAAGTCCTCTATATCGATACTTTGACCTAGGTCGTAAACGATCGATTCACCAGTGCTGAATCCTTTATCAAAGAATACAGTGGAGTTGAAATCATTATCAAAAGCCTGTTCAGCTTTGCTCTTCTTGTAGATCTTTGCATGGGCTTTGACGAGGCTGAGTGGATGGATTTCATTAGAGGTCACTTCCAGTTGGTCGACATCCACTGTTAGAGTTTTGTCGCTCTTGTTGATGAGCCTGATGTAGCGAGCATCTATGCCAGCTAGTTTGTCATGAGCCGCTGTCTGCCACTCGATAGCATTGACTGAAACCTGTAGGTCTAGCTTGCCATTTGAAATCATGCTTTTGAGGTTTTTCAGGTCCTTGATTCGATCTAGTTTGATTCCTACATAGTCATTAGGATTTAGCTTGAGTCCTTTGACTGGAATAAGAGCACTCTTGGCCAGTGAAACTTGGACTTCTAGCTTATGGTTTGTGTTGGTGAATCCTTTGCGGATTGATTTCTTCTTAGGGTAATTCACAGTGAATTCTTTTACCGCCCACCATTTCTTGGATGGTTCAAGGTTTCTAATACGTAGAGCTGTGGCTTTTAGATCTAACTCACTTGCGTCAAATGTTAGAGTTGCCTCTGATTTATCGAAGGTTTTGAGAAGCTGCCAAGTAGAGCCATCAGTAGTGTATTCTAGAGCCGCTTTCTTGAGTTTGTCACCTTTAGCTTGGGCAATGGTGATGAGTCCAATTATCTCAGCTTTATCGAGATCAACTCTGATGAACGCATTGAGAGGAGTGGAGTCTCTATCAGGACCAGTGTAAGGGGTAGGGGCAAAGCTAGGGCCAGATGAAACATTACCATCAACGATGTTCTTAAGGCCTCCACCCATGCGGATGGCGATGTCCTTCGATGCGCTTGCAGTCAATTTGTAACTCTCTGCGATCGCTTTTTTGTCGATGTCATTTTGAGCTACTCTACTAGGATCAACAATGGCTGAGACTATCCCATTAAGGTGCATGCTTACTTCTTTGATGAAGGGAACAATATGCTGCACTCCGACTTCAGCATTTGGGTAATGGTTGATGTATAAAAACTTATGAGTTTTTGATTTTTCAAATGATGTATGTGCTGCTGAGTAGTGATTCCAGATGGCTTCGTTGTCCTTATCGATCACTGCGTCGAGGCATTGTAGATAGTGAATAGCTGCCGTGGTGGTATCTTCCCAGCAATCGAGCCAATAGATGATTTGGTCTCTGGTGCGCTTATTCCCAGCATTCTCTCGATAGTGAGCGGCTGCTGTTTTTAGAGTTTGGAATTCTTTGATTAGTGCTGCTGTATCTTCTTTTGTTAGAGTTCCAGCTTTGAGTTTCTTCTTAAGATCGTCTAGCTTAGGTGCTAGTTCGAGCGATTCATGGAGAACTCTGACTCTGCCATCCATGTTCTGGTTGATCATGTGCTTAGAGATGGTTCTGAGGGCAGTGGAGGTCTTATTTTCCTCAGCTGTGCCATGATCCATGTATTTAAAGGAATCGTGCCAGTTTTGATCTGCTTGTTCTTTGTTGTCCCAAACATTCCAGCTGTAATCTGCGATTGCAAATAGAGCAGACTTGTTGGCTTCAGCTTGCTGCATTGGGTTGAGGATAATACCTTGAATGTTGTCTGGCTCCACTCCTGGGTGAAGGAATGTGTCATTTCCACCCATGATCAGATGTGCATGAGAATTATCAGAACAGGGCCAGTTGATCCATAGGTAAGGAGGTCTGCCTTCAAGTCCTTCAGAGCCGATGTTCTTTTTGAAGTTTGAAGTGAATCCTTCACTTACTTCACCCCAGATTCTGCCACCTGTCATGATGATGGAGACGGAAGCTGGTGCCTCATTCACTACTTTTAGCTGAGCGGATGAGCCATTGCCCATGTAGTCGTTTGAGCAGAATGGAATGTCAATTACCAAGTCTGGGTAGGTTTTCTTCTGTATTTTAAACCATGCTGTTAGATCTTTTAGCAGTTTCACATAGGAACCCGGACCTTGGGCTGGAACGCCTGCATCATCGGCCAAAACACTGAACGCTCTCACATCATTCTCTAGTAGCTGAGTGAACTTAGCTTTGATGATGTTCAGATCATTCTGATAATTAGTTTCGTTATCAAAACGAACAGGATTATACATGAATGTGTGGAGAGCATAGACGTATTTGTTCTTCGTTTCATTTCCCACTTGGGCAAGTTTCTTTATCGCCGCTAGCTCTTTCTCCGGGTAGAGTTCTCGCCACTTTTTGTTGTGGTAAAGGTCATCCTTGGGGGCGAAGAAATAGGTATTCAGCTTATAGTCACCGCCAAATCTCATCAACTCAGCACGGTCTTCATTGCTCCAAGGATTGCCATAGTAGCCTTCGATAAATCCTCTGTGTTTGACGTTAGAATAGTCGTCGATACGAAATTCTTGGATCTGGTTTTCGTCTAGCTGGTTAAAGACATGTTTAAGAGTTGTCAGACCATAGAAGGCACTGTCTGTATCATCTCCTAACACTGCAATGACATTGTTTTTTACTGAGACGATGTGAGAATCATTTCTATCAAAGAATACTTCTTTGTGAGCGACGTGCCTGTTAAAATATTTATCAACAAATTCACCGGACTGATTGATACCAACAAGGATGTTGGTTTTCCCTGCAATCATACTTTTGCTACTTCTAAAAGCTATACCGCTTTTACTGAGAATCTTTTGTAAGCGATTGATCGTGTATTTATCGATGCCTTTCTCGAACACAATATTAACGCTGTCACTGATTTTGAAGGTGTTTTCCTGATACTCAACCTTCTGAGGGAGTGGATAAATCTCATACTTCGTTTCAGCATAGGCGGCACTTCCAGCGGATAGGGCCAGAGCAATGGATGTAATTGTTCGGATGTTTTTAATCATTTATTGAAAGTTGTTATGGAAAAGAAGATACGCCATCTTTATTGCTGGAGCAAAGGATTTAGTATGACAGCTTATTCTCAATAATAGCTGTGTTCTATACTCCAAGATGTGTCAGAGATTACAAGGAATCTGAGATTATGCGTATTTTAGGCAGAGCGAAAGAACTCTTGTTAGATTTTACTCCAGGTAGTGCCAGCATGATGATTCTAGATTTCTTGCTGATGCGGTAGCTACTGTTAGAAATAGGCACTATTTTTTTACCATTAGAGGCCTCGACTTTGTAGCGAAATGCTTCTGCTTTACTACGGGGAATGGATAAGGTGATGTGTTTGTTAGGTTGCACAACGACTCCTTTGTTTGATACGTAGAGTCTGAGAGGAATTTTACTGAGATTGACGAGCGTGATCGAGCGTTCAGGCATTTTCTTAGCGGATGCATCTAGGACGATCGACTTAGGATTGTTCCAATTGACTGCTTTAGAGCCTGGGTGAATAATGACTAGTGGATTGATGATCTGAGCGAGGTCACTTTGAGTTGGAATGCCTCGTGATTTGGCATTCACTAGAGGTCGTTTGAGGCTGAGCTGTAGACTGGAAGGTCCTATATAATTATTAATTTTTACGAGTTCATTGATCCAAGCCGAGTGTTCCGTTTTACGTGGTTTATTATCGGCACTCCTGGGAGCATGAGCAGGAATAGTGTAAGCGAATGCAGTAGGGGGGATGAGTTTTATATTTGGTGCGACCTCTATGTATTTATCGCCATGCTTCTCAAAGGAAGGCATAGGACGATTACCAACGAGAATAACACGTAGATTACGAGTGAGTTTCTTTTCTTCTTTTTCTTTTATGGAAACTGTCTGAGCTAGAAGTGAGCTAGCGAACAATGGAGTCACTAAGCAAATGAGAGCTGTTTTGAAATTGAGTTTGATCATAATATCTAAAGTTAGATTTCGTTTCTGTTGAGCCATCGGAATGTGATGATTTCGAATTTACGGCCAAAGGCTGATTGAGGATTGGTTGAAAGATCTTTTTCAGGGTCTAAGCCTTCAGCATCCGCTACTAGAGGAGTCACGGTGCGCTGCACAATGGCTTCACACCATGCTGATGCTAGCACCTTGCCGTTGGAGTCTAATGACTCACCGTAGGTGCGGATGACAAAGGTGTCGCTGCGAGCACTGAGAACAGAGCCAAACTTTTGCAGTAGATCTGCCTGAGTGAGGAAGGATGGCACACCGACTAGTTTACTATCAGCCCAGTGGTTATGATCTGGTTTTGGGCCAAACTTAGAGTTACCATTTTTCACTGGTATCGTGAGTTCTGGGTAGTCAGTTCCATACTTCACCTGAGCATCTCCTCCGCCCATCTCATATTCAGTTTTAGGAATTTGCAGGGTAGTGAGATGCTTGGCATTGATGTCAGTTTTATCAATGGCCGTTTGTAGAGTGCCTTTGAGACCGGTTCTGGTATGTTCAGTTTCTGAGCCACTATTTTTCGGTGGATCTACTAGTCGACGGTTTACGAAATCAGCTAGTGAGATGAATGGTCCACGTTGTTTCACTTCTCTGACGATCTCTTTAGCGAGAGCCTGAATTTGTTCATCAGTGAGCTTACGGTATCCAGTCCAGGTCTCTTCATCCTGAGGGTTATTGTTGTCGTATTTCGTTTTGTATGGCTTGAGGAATCTAGAGTAAATGTCGTTGGCTTCCATCGTGCTGCCATCTTGCAGAGTGATACTCATTTCTGGTGATGAACGGAATGAAGCAATCAGTGCCGCCCATGCTATTTCACTGGTTGAGTTGACGTTAAATGCGCCTTTCACTGTGAGTTGCTTCGCTGCTTTGTGGAAATCTTTGAGTTCCTCTAGTTTACTGCCATTGACTGCAATAAGACGTGGGTTATCTAGCTCATTACCAATTGTATAGTCATCCTTGATACTAGAGAAAAAGTAGTTATCCCACAGAGAGAAGTTACTTTCGTAGGAGAGATCATGCAGAAATGCTGCGTTATGCAGAGCTGGATTAGCATGGGCTTGTTTCATGGTGACCCAGTTTCTATGAGCGTGCTGACCAATCGTATTCCAGCTGTTAGCATCGACAAAATTGGTTGTCCTGTTACGCGGGACTCTAGGGTCAGCTAGACCATTGGCTACAGCATTCGTAGGGTGCCATGGAAATTGTGAAAGTGGAGCGTGCTGAAGAGCTCCGATGGAGAGTAAAGGTGCTTCTTTACTAGGAAGATCAAGCATAGGGAATGTCTGAGATCCGTATTCAGCCGAGTTACCGAAAGGAGACACACGATTTTTTCCCTTCACAGGCACTGGATAATGCTGAGCATCTGCCCAGTCCCAACCGTAAGGATCGTCGATTAATATCCCATGCGTATAGCGTCCACCAGCATTGGAAGCACGGTAGGCAGTTTCTATAGGACTACGCACATGCCAACCAGCTCTGATGTTGTGGTTCGCAATGGTATTGTAGCCTAAGAACGGAGTGTTGTAAGCGCCTGGTGCGATTGTTTCATTCTCATCAGTATCGTTCATCCACTGGATTCTGTGACCCCACTTGAAGCGATAAAATGGTTTAGC
>CAKZNV010000219.1 GCA_937132085.1 uncultured Rubritalea sp.
CAGACGGGGGAAAGGAGCATGCGACGCATCCCCCGGTCCGACCACCTATCCCAGCGTTCGCTGAAAGTGAACTTTATCCTGTTAATTCTCATCGCTCCGAAAATATTCACTACTCATCATCCCAGAGCTATCTACATTGAAGAGAACTAGAACGTCTAAGGTCAGAACTAAGAGAACGCACTGATTTTAAACTGTTTGCCAGAATGATGTAAGCAGAGCTTAGTGAAGCTACTAAGCCGTGATAAACACACATATTAACTGCAATGGGTTTCATCTAATCAAAACAGTCTAATATCATTTTGTAATCAGTCTAAAATCAGTAGTTAACAAACCACCACTTCCTCCAAACACACCCTCTCCTCTTTACCCCATAAGCACACCTCCCCATTTCCCTTTACTCTCCACACATTTCCCCTTTGGCTGAAAGCCAAATTTATACCAGACGGGGGAAAGGAGCATGCGACGCATCCCCCGGTCCGACCACCTATCCCAGCGTTCGCTGAAAGTGAACTTTATGCTGTTATTGTAATCGCTAAATTCCCCCAATCGCTGAACGATGTCTTCTTCTTAAGAAGGTTAGGGATCTGATTACCCCCAACCAATCTCCGATACTACAAAATAGATCTACTACCAATTAACTCTCAATAAAACCTCAAATCGACGCGGGTATCAGATTGCTTTACACTGCCTTGTTATGCCAAGCGAAGAATAGAGGGAAACCTCAGTCTCAACGTAGAGTAGCACAAACCAAAACAGCCTCAGCAATGCCACTAACTCACTGAACAACTCCAGATATCACCAACTTCAGTTACTCTTTGTGCTACCTTACTGGTGCTCCGATAACGACGAGCTTGGCGGGTCTATCAAGCAGTTCTCGGTTCTCTAGTTCTTCTGCCTAGAATGAGAAGGCTTCCCGTGAGCCCTAAGAGGAGTGCTGATGGCTCTGGCACGACTGTGGAGCTTTTGGTGAAAATGATGTCGCCTTCACTACCGGCGGCCCCTTGCACTGCTCCTACAGTGGTGGGGGTGTCCAAGGCGAGATTAATTCTGCTAAAGAAGTTGGGACTGGTGACTGTGATGTTTCCTGAGAAGCTTGTATATGAAGCATCTTGCCCTGAAGAGGCGGATTTCAAACCAAATGTGGTGATTTCCGCGCTAGATAGGATGACAAATGCGTCTCCAGATACGAAATCTGTGATAGTGGTGCTAGATCCGAAAGGGGAGGTAAAGGTGGTGGTGTAGAAATCAAAGCCACCATTAAGAGCTCCTGGAACGTATCTGGGAGAGGAGTCTGCGATGCCTTCTGTCAGTGCTAAACTACTTTCAGTCAAAAAGCTCCAGCCTGCTGTTGAGGCGACATCATCGAGTGTCCATTCAACCAATACATTTGAAGACTGGTCTCGGCTAAAGTTGACGTGTAGAGCGGCATTTGCAGTGCTAGATACAGCTAATCCGAGAAGTGCGGAGATGATAGGTTTATGGTTCATATTGCTAGGAATTTTCTTTTCTATTTATACGGGTGAATAGTTATTGGACGAGATTTATCAAGGAGAAAAAAAGGGGGGATGAGTCTCTTCTGTTTCATTAAATGGTATTATCTGCAAACTTCCTTTCATCTAATTGGTAGAGACATTGTGATAAATCCTCCTCAAAATATTCCAGCTCTTCCTGTCTTGTTATCCCTAGCGAAGAATAGAGGGAAACCTCAGTCTCAACGTAGAGTAGCACAAACCAAAACAGCCTCAGCAATGCCACTAACTCACTCAACATCAAGGTGATTAACAACTAGAAACACCTCAAAGAACAAAGGGAATCACCTATCGAGTTCTAAGAATATCACCAAAAGCTCCAATTCTGCATAAGGTCTAAGCACAGACGATCCCAGATGGAAACCGCATGTCACTGACAAGTGTTGGTGGTTAATAATCATAAAGCTCACTTAGCTGGCGGCGTATCTGCGAATTGTCTGATGCGAATTGTTATGCTAAAGTCTATTTGATAAACTTTTTAAGGGCTGGTTCACTCCTTAACATATAATCCCTAAATGCAGCTGAGTCTTCATTCTCTAAATCACAATCAAACACTAAAGTAACCACATGTTCTAGTATGTCGTCCTTAATCTCCATGCTAAAACTAAATTTAGCTTCACCTTTCTCAAAATGATAGCGAACTACTCCAATATTACTATCTGACCCTGAGGTATTTGACGGCGTATACCCCCCACTGACTGATTTCCACCCATGCCTTTTAGCATAAGAAAACATACCATCATAAAAAAAAGCAGTCTCGCCAACCTCATTGTGTTCTGGAACTTCAACCTCATGTGGTTCAGTCTTACTCTTACAATTTACAAGAAAAAGAACTGCTAAAAATAGTATGTGTCGTATATTCATATTCAGCATAACGTCCTAGCATAGCCGACCCCACGGAGAGGGCGAACTTGGACGAAGAGGTTGAGGTTGTGGTTTGGTGAAAAGGCTACAAACAGAGCGCCGTGGTGGTCGGACTACTGCGCCTTGTTCGGTTTTTGGTTGAGTTATTCGTCTTCGAAATCTTGAATCACAATTGATTCGTAGAAGTCTGTAAAGGATGTAGCAGATAGATAGAAATTCGCAAAGGCTTCATCTTTTTGAGGTAATTCTCCAACCCGACGCGTCTCAAGGTAATTTTTAAGTTCAGGGGCTAGATTAGGAAACATGCTACGGAACGTATCGTCATCCCAAGAACTTCGGCCGCCAATGTCATAATAATATACGTGACCGAATCGATCCTCCTCTAGACATAAACACGTCGAAGAACCAAAAAGATTGTCCCCGATGAAAAGCATTCGGGGTGAAGAAAAACCAAAGTATTCACTCTTGATGATCTCTTCGGCAGTATGAAGTAAATCAATTACCGCACTATCTCCAAGGGGCGTAATCTCCTTGAGTGGATAAGTGGCATCTCCATCGAAGCCAGATTTGGTATGGGATGTTAGGAAAAGTTTGTAATCCTCAGGTAAGGATAAACCTAATAATTTTTCTATTGTCTCAGAGGGCATAAATTTTGACCGAACGTCCTAGCATAGCCGACCCCACGGAGAGGGCGAACTTTGACGGAGGTGTTGAGGTTGTAGTTAGGTGAAAGCGCTACAAACAGAGCGCCGTGGTGGTCGGACTACTGCGCCTTGTTCTGCCATTTTTATTGATTTCGATATAGTAGGTTTACTGTGGTTCGTCTTGTTTTTCAAGTATTGGAATCTGCGAATTCATGAGACGGCTAACTCTTACTGCTAAAAGTAATTGAGTATCAGTTAATTCTTTCTGTTTGGTAAAAGCGGTCATTATTGTCGGTAAATCCATTGCGTGTTTACTAAAAAGAGCAAAATTCCCTTTGAGTTCTTCTTCTAATCTCTTCCTTGGGAAAGCGTTATCTTTGAATGTGAATGGTGAAAGAAATAGAGTTATCATCTCTGCTCCTTTCTGTCCCTTTTCTACTTTGGGTATGGTAATGCCAGTTGTCATTTCGAGAACTGTCTTTAACTCTTTACTAGAAATCTGCTCGGCTTGTAATTGAGAAACACTAATGAAAAGGAAGAAGAGTAAAATCTTGGAAGGCTGAATGATGTTCATATTTTTAGCATAACGTCTTAGCATAGCCATCCCAGACGGGAGGGCGATGGTGGACTTGTAGTTTAGGTGTTGAGTAGCGTAAAAGCTGCGGTAACAGGCGCCGTGGTGGTCGGACTACTGCGCCTTGTTCGGCATCTTGGATTCATAGAGTAAGTGCAACGCTTAGCTGTTCTCTAACAGCTAGGCATAATATACTAATTATTATGGCACATTACAAGCACCTAACTTATGAAGAAAGAAGTATTATCGGACACCTTAGAATTCGCTGTTTATCGTTGCGAGAAATAGGACGCAGGATGAATAGAAGCGTCTCTACTATCTCGCGTGAACTAAAGCGTAACAATCAAAGTCAGGATGGTCGTTACAGAGCCTCTCACGCCGATTCGAATTATAACGCTCGAAAGAAGCGTGCGAGACGAGGGACTAACTTCAAAAAGAAAGAGTGGAGCCTAGTAATCGACTTACTAGCCAAGCAATATAGCCCTGAACAGATATCTGGACGTTTAAAGCTAAAAGGTAAGCTCAGCATTAGTCATGAAACGATCTATAAATACATCTGGCATGACAAGAAATATGGTGGAGAGCTTTACCTGCATCTAAGGGGAGCTATGAAAATACGGCGTAAACGCCACAACAGCCAGGACAGTAGAGGTCGCTTAGCCGGAAAGAAGATGATTGATAGTAGACCCAGCGAAATAGAAAAGCGGCTAAAAGTTGGGCATTGGGAGATAGATACTGTGCATGGCAAAGGTAAGAGAGCCATTGTGACGCTAGTAGAACGAGCAACAGGTTACGTGATGATTGGGCAGCTAGACTCTAGGAAAGTAGTAGATTTGAACAGCCGAACATCGAAGCTAATCAATCGTAAATCTGAACACTTCAAGACGATCACGGCAGACAATGGGGTCGAATTCCACGGCTATAAGAAGCTAGAAAAGAGGCACAAGCTGGCTGTCTATTTTGCTTACCCTTACCACTCCTGGCAGCGAGGAACAAACGAGAATACGAATGGCTTAATAAGACAATACTTACCGAAAGGCTGCAGCATGGAAAACTTGACTCAAATAGAGTGTAATTCGATCGCTAGAAAACTGAATAATCGCCCACGAAAAAGATACGGATACCAGACACCATTAGAGATGCTAGAAAAACTGACTAGTGTTGCACTTCCAGCTTGATACTAGGCAATTTTGTTGTGTTTCATTTTGTTGAGATTTCTTCAACTATTAGACGCCAATCTATAAACCAAGAATGAATCAACTCATTCTCAGAAGCTGTAAACTTAGGATATGAATTTATTACTCTCAAGCAAGCATCTAAAGTAGCACTCAGCAAAACTCTATCCATAGATTCATTAGGTAAACTGCTGAACTCTAGGTTATCTCCATATCCTACTTCCACTTGATAAATATTATCTGAATTGGCAACTACTCGAAAATGTTCAGTGTTGTTTCCTATCAGAGTTATCATAAGGCAATAGTCTTCTTTCTGACCTATATTGAGATCTTGAAAAGATTTCATCATCTCACTTAATCTTTGTGATACTCTAAAATCAGCTTTTCTAGATTTTCTGGTTGCGATGCCTGTGAGTGAGAGTTCCATTTCTTATTTTTAGGAGAACGTCATAGCATAGCCGACCCCACGGAGAGGGCGAACTTTGACGAAGGAGTTGAGGTTGTGGTTAGGTGAAAACGCTACAAACAGAGCGCCGTGGTGGTCGGACTACTGCGCCTTGTTCGCTTGCTGAGATTTTGATAGAGTTACCCACAATCTTGGGAATTCTTTTATTATGAGAGGAGCGGTCTTCTGTGGATTGTCATCACCTCCATATTCAAATAAAAATGCGTCTCGGACTGCGGTTTTAGATGGCTTATTAAGTAGTTTTGCCGCTTCGTTGATAAAGTCATCTCCGATCAATTTTGCTACGCGAATCAATGTGTTAGTGTATCCTTCTGCTCCTGCTCCATCTAATGGCGCATTCTCTGCCATCCACAGTAATAAAAAAACCGAGCTGCGTTTTTGTTTTTCATTACCTTTAAGTGCCTGTTCTAATAAAACAGGAAAATCAATACCTATATCAGAAGCCATTCCATTAAGATCTTTATAATTAACGGCTTCTTTAGATATTTCGTGAGTAAGCTTCACCTCTGAAGATCTCCATCCTTGTGCGTTTGAAGTAATAGTAGAGGTAGCCAGAGTGATTCCAAAGCATATACACGGGATGATAGTTAGAGTTGGAAAAGGTATCATTTTTTTAGCGAACAGTATGTTAGTCGTCAATTAGCGGATGCTTGATTGATGAATTTGGGTTAGGAATTGGGTGTTTGGTTTGTTTACAGTCGGTTTGTTATTAATTAGTTGTAGTCTGGTTGTATCAGGTGCTTTTACAAGTATATTTTTGTGAAGACTTATTGATAGTTTACGTATCGGAAGCAGCTGATATGATGTTTTGGAAATATTGATTTTATGATATGAAGTCTTATCATATCACTATTTCAAGTTTACTTAACCTTAGTCATGAGTTTTATTGATTCTTATCAATATTCTTTCATTAGTTGGGTCATAAGATCCAGAAATAATAATATCATAATATTTCGTCGGTTCTATGGATTGTGTCGTTCCTAATGATAATGAAAAATAAGCTAGATCATCGTCAAACTCGGTCACTGAACGATCCGTAAAGTCATAAGAAAATTTCGATTTACCTAATTTCTTGAGATCTGATAAGAAGCCGTCCGCAAACACATCATATTCAGCTTTAGTCATCTTCAAAAGCAAGATTTCATCAGAGCTGTTGTATATCTCTTTGTCTTTGAATTCATGCATTCTCAACTTCAGAACATCAACTACGTCCTTAGCTTCCATCTCCACTCTAGGTTTGGCCGGAGGAGTTTTCCGAGTAGAGCATGAGACTGAAAACAGTCCGATGATGATAAATATTAGAGTTTTCATTTTTAGTATTACTATCTAGAGGGCATCTATCTTTACACAGTCGTGAGTTAAAGAGAAGAGGTTCATTTAGATTTTCCAGAAGTAGCGGGTTGGGCGGACTTTTCTTGTTCGCCACTTGGAGGTGTCTCGACCCAAACAAAGTCCATAGCGTTACATTGTAGAAGTTTAGCCGGTGATTTCCAGCGAACTACTTGCTTCGTTAACAAGTCGCCGTAGATGAATACATCTGCAAGCGGTCCCTTTCGCGCTTTATAAAAAATGTGCCGTCCGTCTGGTGATACACCAGCTATACAATCCGAATGATTGGGTTTGTCCTCCAGTATCCCTAAGTGCAACAAGAATGCCGGAGCCAAACCACTACGTCCAAAATGATCGAAATCCCCAAACGAATCACGAAGATACTCAGGCACTAGAACACCATCAAGATGAGTTCGTTCTTTAGATAGGCGTAGCACATGTGGTGTGACTGAGGAGGTGACTTTTGCAGTCTCAGAGTTAATACTCCAAACGCGATCTTTAGATACATTTTCTCCCTGCCTAGCTCGAAACAATAAATTCCCCTCATCAGAAAACTTCAATGTAGTGCCAGTAGGAATCACTGCTATGCCACTGCCAGCCCTTGCAAAAAACTCAACAGGATGAGAAATATCTTCTAGTATTCCATCTCTCTGCAGAATCAGCTGACCAGTAAGTTTCCCTCCGTTCCAATTATATGGAGGAGAGGCGAGCAACAATGCTCGTTTCTTGCCGTCATTCGATACTATCGATTCTGAGTATCCAGACCTAGGTCGTTTGACGCGTCGAAAACTGCCGATATATTTTAGATCTTTGCGATCATAGCTCCAGCAATTTTCATCTCCAGGTTTAGTAACCATCCAGAAATCGCCCTTCGCTTCTATTGGAATAAAAGGCACTTCTTCACTGATTTCCCCCGATGTCTTATCAATGACAATCCATTTGTCAGTAGATTTGCAGTAAATTGAATCGCCTATCACTCCAAACGCGGAAACCTGACGACCTTGACTCAAGCAGTCAACTTCCCATGTTCGAAAATCAATATCATACAAGTTTACATCGTATCTCCCTAGCTCGCTATCGACCTGAAGCCTAATGAAGCGTGGATATAAGCCATCACTATGATACCTAGATAAGAAGCTCAACAACGGTGTAGCATTCCACGAAGAATGACAAAACTCCACACGTTTTGTGATAGGTCGGTTCGGTAGCGTAGGAATACACTCCCAAGCTCCGGCGATAAAGTCCCATTGCTTACCCACTTGCTCACGGGTAAAAATGACGAACTTTCCAGTGCCAGGTTTAGATTGCTCCGCTAGCGCTGGAGGGAATGTTTTAAGAATCGGAGCTTGTCCTTGTGGAATAGCACCTTTCCCTACTCCAACAACTACGCTAAAACTCAACACTACTACAACAGTAAGAACATCAAACACTCTACGCAAAGAACTGAATAAGAAGGACCTTGTAACTTTATGTGAGATATATTTCATGTTTTCGTATCTGATTTTACTCTAGTAGTGTGTTTCTACTAAATAGGGATTTTGGTTACAGCTAGTTGAGTGAAGGTTGAGTAGATTGGCTACTGGGACTTATCCTGCAGTTGTGATTCTTTTATTTTTGACCAATCAGTATAGTCCAATTTCATTTTGCCATCCACTACCTTAGCATCCACGGTGATCATGGGTGATATTTTGTGGAGCCAGCGAAAGCTGTTATTATTTGCAGGAACTGGAGCATCTTTGATTTTATCCGTAAATATTTTCATCGGAGCTTCGTAAAAATGGATCAGCACTTTTTCGGCGTTTTTGTAATAATCAGAGCCTTTTACTTCGATCGTATTTGCCTCTCTGATGAGCCCATCGATACATTTCAGCTTAGTCGTAGTTTCGTTTGTGAGGATATGCTTACAGACTGAAAAACTGAATCTATTGGAAGTCGGCAGATAAATGATGGGTTCAGGTCTACTGAAAACAAGTAGCGTTCCTATCTTTGGCTTTTTAGGTTGGTAATAAAACTCTTCATAATCCCATAGCAGCTTACCATTGAGATAGTGTTGAAAGCGCATTACGAACGTTGTCGTTTTCGTAGTCTTATGAACAATATCCCATTTTCTGATACCTAGATCCTCAGGTGTTAGGGTTTTACTTCTAGTGACAGATTCCTCTGCACAGAGATGTGAAGAGGAGACAATTAGTAGACTTAGTAGAGTGAATAGATTTTTCATATTTTTAGCTGGTTGTTCGTAAACTCTTTTAGAGTGAGAACGATGGAGATACTTTGATTAGATTTTATTCGCTGAGTTCACTGCGATTACTTCAGATTTGTTTTGCTGTTTTTTAAAAGCTTGAGATTTCTTTTCATTCTCACGATTTATTCGAATCCATGAAGAAATGATTAAGAAAATTGGTGCTGATATAAGGCTAACAAAAAACAACCTATCGTAACGCGATAACCCCTTGTAAACATTATCAAACTTAGCAGCTATCATCGCTCTGTCCACTGAAGAGACTTCATGATGAGTTTTATAAACCAACTCGGATTCTAAGTTTCGTAATTCACCCTTTATTAGCCCATCGTTTTTTCTGATAACGACAAAAACCAAATTATAGATCATCATCACACCTGCAATAGTATGAAATATTATATGTGAATTACGTCGTATTTCTTTTAGCATAACAGTTTCATTTGTCGTTATTTGCCTGTCTCATTTTGACAGGGTTAACTGACGGCTAAGATGTATAATATTGATTTCATTATTTTAGTATGGCTAAAGTCTACTAATTAAGGGCACTTAGTCTTTGGTTTTATTGATTCTTATCCAATGCGCTCCTCCATATTAATTACTGATTTATAAATCGAGTATGAATCTCTGTCGAGTTCAGTAGAGCCACTGATTTTTCCTTCAACTCATAATCAGAATCAGTTAACCAGATAAGAATAATGCTGTCCTGTAATGAGTTAAAAAAACCTTCATCCTTTAGTTCTTTTAGAACGCTCAACGTATCACTATGAAATTTTTTAATGTATTGGATTTCATCTTCATCAAATTCAAAATCATCTCTTTCATTTTCATGAACAGCTTGAAATTGCTCATTCAATGACTCTATCTCTGCTGAAACTAGCTCAAATGGATCAGCTTCCCAGCCTCTCCATTCGTCTGGCGACAGTCTGTATGAATCGATCGGGTTAGATAAATCGGATTCTCTATTATACAATCCCACAGGCTGCATTTCATCGTAGCTCTCACCTAACTGAATAGCATAGCCATATAAATCATTGTTGGCAGCAGTCAATTCAGTGATGTGATTGATTACCGCTTCTTTTAGTAATAATTTAAACTTAGTGTGATCTTGATCCAGAAAGGATTTTAATTTCTCTTTGCTCATATATTTTTAAGGTTAATAGTTTAGTATAGCACCCCCTAACGGGAGAACGAACTTGGATTTTTTGGGATTTCTATTCTTCTTAGCTTATTGGTTCTAGCGCTGTCTCATTTTGACATCACTGTCTTTGAATAAAATACATCGCTTAGAACAGCAAAACCATCTGAACTTATTTTTAATTTAGCCAGTTCGGGTTTAATCTTCGCATACAATTTCGGCTTAGACACTACATTCTTTGCTGCCTGAGCATAACTATTCTCTAGACTCTTAAAATGCTCTTCCATTTCAAGAAAAACTATATTTCCAGTATGATTATCAGGCTTCCCTATCTTTTTTAAGATTATGACATCTGACTTCAACCGCTCTGATAATTTCGAGATTAGGCTTAATAAATCGTTACATGAGTTATCATCACTCACTTGGCAAAGAGCACCCCACATTTCTCGATTCATTTGTTGCTGAATAAGCATTACTGAATAGTGAGAGTCTCTCCCTATTTCAACGCTAACAAGATGATCACCATACATCACATCACAAAAATTCTCTAATCTAGTAAGTTCAAAGTTTATGTTTTTAAATGATTCCTTATGCTCAGAGTCATCTGGATTCTTTAAATAAATGTTCTTCAACAATTTAAAAGAGGGCTTACTATTCTTCCTATTGTATTCAATTATTTCTGCCCTGACACTAGCCCTGACACTCTCATCTGCAACTTTAAGTGTTTTAAGTTTATTGTGTAACAATTGTAATTCTGACTCCAATTTTTTAATGCTAGATGAAGTTTCCTCATCTTCGATATCAGATACAATCACTCCTAACTTGTTCACTACCAACTTTAATTCATTCAGCAATTCTTTGTGGCTTTCATAACCTTCAGACTCATTTGAATTTGGCTTTTTTGAACAAGACACGATAAACAAGAAGCTGAGTAATGCATAGTTGATCATCTTCATATTGCATATCTTTTACATGTATCCTTAATTAGATCAATCCATTTCAGACAAGTTTTGAAAACTTCCATTTCTAGACTCTAAACCTCATAACGATCCTTCTTACCGTGCTTACGTATAAGCTGGATCAGGTCGCTTAGGGTCATTGGGCTGTGGCCTCTTGAGAGGTTTTGTCTTCCGCATTCCACGGCGGAGCGCCATTGGTGGAACATGGCTTTCCAGGCTTCTAGGAGTGAGAATCCTGGCTGGTAGATATGGGCTGGCTCAGCAGTCACTCCGTTCAGCTCTAACACATGGATGCCTTCTCCACGCTGGAATGCCTCTAGGCTATCCACTCGAATATCATATCTGCCAATGTGGAATCCATCGAATGATCGGCTCAGCGCATCGATACTCTGCTCCATCGCTTCAGTGACTAGATGCCTGTCATCGGTAAACATGGCTCCTCGGCAATGCGTGCCAATTTCAGCTAGTGCGATGCGTTTCCCCTTCTCAGGAATTTCATTGAGTCGCTCAGCGAACTTTTCCTTATAGAAACCAAACATGGCAGCACCTCGGTCATCGGCTAGGATGAGATCTTCTAGTCTCGTCTCACCATCGCCTATCACACATTGCTGATGTTTCTCTGAAAGCGATATGATCTTGCCGTGTTCTTCATCTGGGTAACGCAGGTAGTAGACTCCATACTCGGGTCCACTGATGAATTTCTGGCCAATCACCTCTTCACGACACTCGGTGAGATACTCCGCAGCTTGTTCTCTGGATCTAATAATCGCCACTCCCTGGCCACGTTCGCCTTCATCTGGCTTTAGCACCACAGGGTATTCTAGCCCCTGCTCAGACATCCATTTTTCTAGTAAATCAATGCGGCTAGCTTCGCTCATCGGCATCCTTAGGTAATCCGCTACTTTCTCGGCTTGGACACTATCGGTAGAGAGTAGATCTAGGATCTCTCCTTTACTATCATAAGCAAACCCACTGCTCTCGATCACGGGATTAGAGCTAGTAAACAGGCACCAACGGCCATTTCTGTAGCCAAGATAAATCAGATAAACGATGACTGGAGGATAGACCATCCACATCGGCCAATACTCCCAGCGAGACAGTCTCTGCCACTTGCCATAGAGTCTGCGTCTGCCTGCCCAGCTAAACATCGGTAAAATGATTTTCAGCAACAGCCAGATAAACAACGCCGCACCTAACAGACCGATCCAAGCGTAATCCGCATAGCTGGCTAACCAGCCTTTCACTGCATCGCCAGCAAAATACGCTAGCCCACCTAGAATCGGCACCCAGATCAATGCTGCTAGAAGTAGAGTCAGCGAGAATTTCCAAAAATTCCAGCCACTAGCACCAGCTGCTAGATAACTCACCACACGTGACCCTGGCATAAATCTCGATAAAAATATCCACAGCACACCATAACGATCAAAAAACCTCCTACCTCTGGCTATCTTCTCAGCAGTGACTCGTCTACTCGCCCAGCGGCGAAACCAGCCTAGCTTCTCTGCCTCTCCCCCAGTGGTAGTCATCACTGCCAGCCTGCCTAGCCAATACACACCCATATCTCCGATCCAAATTCCTAGCACACAGCCAGTCATTGCCAGTGGAAACGTGATATTCCCCTGAGCAGTCAGCACACCTGCGAAGACGCAGGTAAGATCTTCCGAGACAAACGTCCCCAGAGCAAGCATCAACACCTTGAGAACTGGGTGATCCACCAAGTTCACAAGTCCTTCAATATTCTCAACACCGAATCCTCCTAGCGTATTTAATATTAGCCAACTCATGGAGAATTATTTAACACCATGAATTGTTAGAGGAAAGGTAAAAGATCAAACTGACACCAGCCCTAACTACTAACTACCCTCTGCTAACTACTGAGACGAAGTCTCCTTATCTGGAGCTACGCTGCCATTTTGTGAGTCACCCGGACCACATGCACCTGACATTCAGGTAGAAATCCCCGCTTTAGGTAATAACCATAGCTGAAGTAAAAGATACACTGCCACACCGAAAGCTAGCCATAGCATCGTCTTAAGACTGCTATTTTTCGGTTTTGACTGAGTTACTGATTCATTTTCCATACCAATAAGACGCCCCTAGAGTGTGAATATTCCGCAATAATAAAAAAATATGTAACTTTCTTGCAACTTTCACCAACATGATGTGTTTTACCCCCAGAAGACATGAAAACGAATCAAACAGAGACCCCACTAAACGCAGCAGATCTAGAGACTCTAGAGAATGATGCTGTCTGGTCACTCCTAGATAAGACATCAGCTCAAGACGCATCACCTGCGGCTAAGCCTATGTTTGCTCGTAATGTCATGCGTGAAATCCGCCAGCTTGAGGCAACTCAGCAGCCATGGTGGAAATCTATCTTTTCTAGCAATGTCGCTAAAGTGCTCATTCCAGCAGGTGTAACAGCCGCTTGCGTGATCGCATTCACCGACTTTTCTTCCTCCACATCAGCTACTTCAACTACAGCTGAAAACGCCGATTTCACACCTGAAGAATTTGCTCAATTTTCTGATTATTTAGCTAACTCTGAAGTAGATGCCTTCGCAGAAGAAATGCTAGCTATCGAAAATGAAGACCCAATCTTCATGTCTGCAGATGAAATTTATAACTTAGTCAGTAACTAGACTAACACCACTCCCCCCCTCCTCATAGAGAAGCACAAGCACTACATCCCCCCTATGTGCTTGTGTTTCTCTTGAGTTAGAATGCCTCTAGGCATCCCAGATGAAATAGCTTCATTGCATTTGTAAAATTCTGGGTAATTATGTTAATTCTGTATAGCGTCGCAGGCATAATTCCCCCTAGTGTTGATTCTCAGGCTATTTTCTGGCGAATTTTTCATTGCAATCTACTGCATTTCAAGGCACACAGCCCTCGTGCTTACTATTAGAAATCTTACCAAAACCGTAGGGGGAAGAACCCTCTTTGAAGAAGCTAAAATGACCATCAACTGGGGCGAACGTGTCGCTCTCGTTGGACCCAATGGTGCAGGAAAATCAACTCTATTTAGAGCTATCCTAGGACAGGACGAGCCAGACAGCGGAACCGCTGAAGTGGACGAATACGCCATCGTAGGTTACCTCGCTCAGGAAGCCGGCGACCCAGGTGCAGAGACTATTCTAGAAATCTCCATCGGCATCACTCCAGAGGTCGAAGAAGCGATCAAGGTCATGCGCACCGCTGAGAACGAAGGCACTACAGACTCACAAGAGTTCGCCGACGCTCAAGACACCTTCGACGCAGCTAACGGCTACGCACTAGAGCCTAAGGCTAAGAAAATCCTTTCCGGTCTCGGCTTCACTCAGGAGCAGATGGGCCAGCCAGCTAACACATTCTCAGGTGGATGGATCATGCGTGCGCACCTAGCACGACTCCTCGTCCAAGAGCCAGACCTCCTCATGCTCGATGAGCCGACTAACCACCTCGACCTCATCTCACTCATCTGGCTTCAGCGCTATCTGATGAACTACCCAGGAGCTCTTCTCCTCATTTCTCACGACCGTGACTTCATGGACGAAATCATCGAGACCGTTTACGAAATCGATGAAACTAAGCTCATTTCCTACACAGGAAACTACACTGCCTACTGTGAGCAACGCGAAAAGCGCTACGACCAAAAGGTCCAAGCTTACCGTGCGCAGCAGAAAGAAATCGATCGTGTGCAGGAATTCGTAGACAGATTCCGCGGAGTCGGCTCTAAGGCATCTCAGGTCAACGAGCGTATGAAGACGATTCAGAAGCTTAAAGACAAGCTCGTCAAACCAATCGCTCCACGTAAAGTTTTCAAATTCAACTTCCCACAGCCACCACGCTCTAACCAGATCGTAGCTGAGCTCACTAAGGTGAAGCAGGCTTATGGTGAAAAAGTCATCTATGACGGTCTCGACCTCATCGTGGAACGCGGTGACCGTATGGTTCTCGTAGGTCCTAACGGTGCAGGTAAGTCCACATTGATGAAGATCATCGCTGGCCAAATCGAGATCCAAGGTGGCGACGTCAACGTTGGTTACGCTACTAAGATGGGTTATTTCTCACAGCACCGTGCACTCACTATGAACGAGTCTAACACAGTGCTCGATGAGGTCATGTCAGCTAACGGAGAACTCCGTGAAGACGAAGCTCGTTCTATTCTTGGCTCATTCCTGTTCCGCAAGAACGATGTCCAGAAACGTATCCGAGTTCTCTCTGGTGGTGAGAAATCACGACTCAACCTCGTGAAATTCCTCGTAGATCCTCCTAACCTTCTACTGATGGACGAGCCTACTACTCACCTTGACATCGTTTCTATCGAGGCCCTCGTCTCTGCTCTAAAGCAATACAAAGGCACGCTAGTATTCATCTCACACGATGTTCACTTCATCAGAAACCTCGCTGAGACAACGCTCCACATTAACAACGGAGCAGTCACTCGCTACACTGGTGGCTACGATTACTTCATCGAGAAAAGCGGCCTAGACGACGACCGAAGCGCAGTAACTTCATAGTCTAACAGCACTACAAATTTAAAATCACCACCTTGGTCAATCTCTGGCTAAGGTGGTATTTTTTTGCAACTACGTTCTGCTATAATATCTCCACATCCGTGAACATCTGAGACATCGTGGTCTTCATCATTTTCACAAAATCGACGATGTAGGCAGATGAACCCAGATCGCTATTCACAGCGGCGTAGAGCTCGCTCTGTAATCCATTAACAGTGATCTTACGTTCTGAGATATAGCTTTTATCGAGATACTCCTTCACCGCCCAACGTGGTAACACTGCGATTCCTCTACGGCTAGCAACTAACTGCAGAATAGCCACTGTAAGCTCTGTTCTACGCTGGTCTCTAGGCATGACCCCAGCGGGATTAAGCACTTTACGGAAAATGTCCATCCGCTCCTGAGGGATTGGATAAGTAATGAGATTTTCTAACTCAAAGTCTCTAGCTGTTAGATGAGTCTTAGCTAGTAGCGGATGATCATTTGCCAGTAATGCTGGCATCTCAAATTGGAACATCGAGAAATACTCAGTATGTTTGCGTCTCGTCTTGGTAGAAATAATAACTAGATCAGCTCTACCATCATCTAACAGACCACCAGGATCAGCATGAAATCCTGAGATCAAATCCAACTCGACTTCTGGCCATTGTTCACGAAACAAATCCATAGCAGGCATCAGCCAGTCAAAACACGAATGACACTCCACTGCTATTCTCAGCTGCCCAGAGACACCTTGCTTAATCTTACTAATGTCTCGTTCAGCATCTGTGATTAATCTCTGAGCATCATACGCCAGACCTAGTAACCTCTCTCCAGTCTTCGTCCACTGAATCGGCGATGTTTTACGAATGAAAAGCAGCTCCTCATAATGGTCTTCTAAAATTTTAAACTGATGTGATAAAGCACTCTGACTCAGGTGTAATCGTTCAGAAGCTCGGGTCATACTGCCTGTCTCGGCAAAGGCGATTAAACTCTCAAAATGTCGTATTTCTAGGGCATACATGCACAGTATATATCAGAAAAACACTACTGAACAACATGAATTATTCTAATACTGAACCACATTAACTTTCACTACACTAAACTACAAACTTCGTGCAATACTCTGTCTGCAATGAACAAACAAGCATACAAAACACACGTATTAGGATTCCCAAGAGTAGGAGAAGACAGAGAACTCAAGTGGGCACTAGAGAAATTCTGGCGCAATGAAATCACGGAGAAACAACTGCAACATACAGCCTCCGAACTTAGGGAAATAAACTGGAAACTACAAAAAAAATCAGGACTAGACTTTGTCAGTGTCAACGATTTCAGCTTCTACGATCAGGTTTTAGACACAGCCTGCTGTTTCGGTATCATTCCTGAGAGGTATGACTGGGATAGATCCGAGATAAGCCTTGATCTCTACTTCTCAATGGCTCGCGGTTCAGACAAGCAATCAGCTCTGGCCATGACTAAATGGTTCGACACCAACTATCATTACATGGTGCCTGAAATCGCTGACTCACTTCAGTTCAGCCTCCATCCAGAGAAAATTCTCGCGGAACTCAAGCAAGCCACTGACCTTGGCTACGATGCAAAGCCAGTAATCATTGGACCAGCTACCCTTCTAACGCTAGCTCGCAAGGCAACAGAAAATGACCAATCTCCAATTTCAAGAATAGAGGAACTACTCCCTCTCTATGCTGAACTGATTAATCAACTTACTCAGCTTGGAGTGAACTGGATTCAGATCGATGAGCCGATCTTAACACAAGATCTCGATCAGGCTCAGATCGATGCAATTAAACTAAGTTACGAGTATTTCGAGCAATCCTGCCCTAAAGCGAAGATCTTAGTAGCGACATATTTCGGTCAGTTAGGAAATCACACTGAGGCACTAGCTAAGCTCCCAGTTGCTGGTGTGCACCTTGATACTACTAGCTCTGAGCTTGATCTAGAAAGCTTCGTTAAGAACTACTCTACCGACAAAGTGCTATCACTCGGCCTCATCAATGGAAGAAACATCTGGGCAGAAAACCTCACAAAGAAGACGCCACTCATCCAGCTAGCTGAGAAACATGGTCACCGGGAAAACCTCTGGATTTCCTGCTCATGCTCACTTTTACACGTGCCTTACAGTCTCGAAAAAGAGTCATTTGAAAAACCGCTTAACAGCTACCTAGCCTTTGCAAAAGAGAAACTCAGCGAGCTCAATTTGCTCTCTCAGGTAAATGTAGATCCACTAGCTGACACAGCCGTCCGCCGTAGCGCTCAAGACCATTACACTCGTATCACGAGCAAGCTTGCAAACGTCAAAAGCGTGCGTGAACAGTGTTCAACTCTCGACACTTATGAGAACAAAACTCGAAGAGCATTTAGCAAACGTCAGAAAATACAGAGAGAGGCATTAGGTCTTCCGCTACTACCGACCACGACGATTGGATCATTCCCTCAGACGCCAGCGATTCGTAAAATTCGCAGTGACTATAAGAAAGGCTCCCTCAGCCGAGAGCAATACCGTAAACACCTACACCAGCACACCGCCGAGTGTATTAACAAACAAGAAGACATCGGACTCGATGTCCTTGTCCACGGAGAGTTCGAGCGTAATGACATGGTCGAATTCTTCGCGGACAAGCTCAATGGCTACGCCTTTAGTGACTTCGGCTGGGTGCAGAGTTATGGCTCTCGCTGTGTCAAACCACCAATCATCTGGGCAGATGTCTCCAGAGCCTCTAGCCTCTCAGAAGAATGGATTTCAGATGCTCAAGCTCTGACCAACAAGCCAGTCAAAGGCATGCTCTCCGGCCCTATCACCATGCTCCAGTGGAGTTTTGTTAGAGATGATATTCCGCGTAAATCAGTAGCCTTACAAATCGCGGTAGCTCTACGAGAAGAGATCATCGAGTTAGAATCCAATGGAACAAAAATCATCCAAGTGGATGAACCTGCCCTACGTGAAGGACTACCACTCAGAAAAGCGCAACAAGCTGAATACCTAGACTGGGCAGTCGATGCCTTCAAACTAGCCACTAGTGGAGTCCTAGACAGCACCCAAATCCACACTCATATGTGCTATGGAAATTTCCAAGACATCTTCCAAGCGATCATCGATTTAGATGCAGATGTCATCTCCATCGAAGCCACCAGAAACCGCCTAGCGATTCTCAGCAGCTTCATCGAGCAGAAATACCCCAACGAGATCGGCTTAGGCATCTGGGACATCCATAGTCCACGCATTCCATCTAGCCAGGAAATGAGTGATCTGTTAGCCAAAGCAGTGCGCCTCATTGATCCTGAAAACATCTGGGTAAATCCAGACTGTGGGCTTAAGACGCGTGGATGGAAAGAGACTGAAGCTTCACTCAGAAACTTAGTCAAAGCAGCCAAGACACAGAGAACAGCACTCGCGTCACTCAAGCAAGAACCAGCCTTGGCGTAGATCAGTCTAGCCTATAAGTTCTAACAGTTTATTTGCACAAGCCTTGGCGAAAGCTTCACTGTTGATGTTTTCGTCAAGGTCAATCACTTCCACCCTTGAATGTTCTCTGATGGAATTAAAGAGAGCCTTATCAGCTTCGGCATCATAAAATGGCTGGCCTTCTGCCGAGATCACACTGACTCCTTTGAGTGGATTCATAATCACTGTCGGAGCGCTATTGGCATTTGATTTCTCTGCGATAATCTTACCGAGTTGCGCACACTCTTCAGCATTCGTTCTCAATAAAGTCACTTGTGGATTATGGATGTAGATCGTTCTGTTATTAAATTTCTCTGGAAGCGTCTCACGCTCCCCGAAGTTTGCCATATCGAGACAACCTGGAGCAACTACAGCAGGAATTCCAGCCTTAGTCATCGCATCCATTCTAGTAGGTCCAGCACTGAGCGTGGCTCCTACTAGCTCGTCCGCCCATTCAGTAGTCGTGATATCTAACACACCTGCGACCATGCCACTCTCGATCAGCGTCTCCATCGTCTTGCCGCCCATACCAGTCGTATGAAATACCAGCACTTCATAGCCAGCATTCTCTAACACCTTACTTGCAATATCGATACATTCCGTCGTGTTACCAAACATGCTAGCCACGATGAGGGGCTTACTTTCTTGCTCTGAAATCTCCATTTCCACCATACCACAGATCGCTCCCGCAGCTCTGGTGAAGATACGTTTTGAAATGCTGTTTAATCCAGCTACATCCACCACACTCGGGATCATCACGATATCTTTCGTCCCTACATAGTGAGCTGTATTTCCGCTAGCCAAGGTAGACACCATGACTTTAGGGAAACCCAGTGGCAGAGCCCGCATCGCTGATGTAGCTAATGCAGTCCCCCCCCCACCACCGAGTGAAATGACCCCATCTATTTTTCCATCCTCTACCAGCTTAGCCAGCATGACTGGTGCAGCTTTAGCCATCGCCACCACACATTCGCCACGGTCTTTTCTATCCATCATCGGCTGTAAATCTAGTCCAGCTAGCTCAGCGACCTCAAAGCGGCTAACATCTGGCTTCACTTCAGGTTCATCTCCAGTCCCCAGATCTACCAGCAGAGCGTTATGCCCTTTTTTCTTGATCAAGTCTGCTACGAACTGATGTTCAAAACCTTTTGAGTCTAATGTCCCTATGACGGCAATATTCATGGGGTTAAAATAAACAGATAAGCTACTAAATCAATCAAGATCGCCTCTGACCAAGCCACACATACTTATCAAAAACCCACAAAAAAGCGCCATGCTATCAATCTAGTGATTGACGGCATGACGCTGTAGAATTTGTTTACTAAGCTCGAAGCGTTAGATTATTTAGCAGCTTCCTCTTTGACTATCTCTACTAATTCAAACTGGTAACAGAATGAACCTTTAGGTGTCCCTGGAGGAGGATTGTCTCCTACGATGTGCTGCACTGGAATCCAGATCTGGCGGACTTCACCAACTTTAAGAAGCTGAAGAGCCTTGCTGAATGCTGGTCTTTCCTTGAGTTGAGCGAGTGATAGAGTGATTGATTTACCGAGAGGGATTGATGAGTCAACGATTTCACCGTCTGGTGCCCAGCCTGTGTAGTTCACCTTGATCACGTCATCCCCTGTTGGTTGAGCGCCTTTGCCCTCTTTAAGAACGATTGATTTTACCCCACCTTCTGAATCCACAGCATTTTCTGGGATAGCATTAAGGTTCTTTGGAGTGTCTGGCATAGCGATTACCTTGAGTAGCTCTACATCGAAGCAGAGATCACCAGCAGGAGCACCTGGACGCTCAGGCACTTTGCCGTAAGCGAGTTCAGCAGGAATCCAGAAACGGCGTTTTTCACCAGCTACCATAAGTTGTAGACCTTCTGTCCAGCCTTTGATGACCTGGTTAAGAGGAAATGAAGTTGGCTCACCACGCATGACTGAGCTGTCGAACATACGACCTTCTGCATCCCAACCTGAATAGTGAACAGACACATTATCATTAGACTTAGGCTTCACTGTGCCAGTTCCTTTTTTGAGAACCTTGCTAGCAAGACCTGAAGCTGTTTTCACTGCATCAGCAGGAGGAGCAGCCACATCTTTAGGGACTGTTGGCATTACTGGAGCTTTCTTGATAGAGAGCAGCTCTACATCGAAGCAGAGGTCACCACCTGGGCGACCACCACCTGGGTTTTCACCGTATGCCGCAGCAGCAGGTATCCAGAAGCGACGTTTCTCACCTACTACCATAAGCTGTAGACCTTCTGTCCAGCCTTTGATGACTTGGTTAAGAGGAAATGAAGATGGCTGACCACGCTTCACTGAGCTGTCAAACATCTTGCCAGTCTTATCCCAGCCTGAGTAATGCACAGTCACAGTATCTGCAGCTAATGGCATTTCTTTGCCAGTGCCCTTCTTGAGAACTTTTGATTTGAGACCTGAAGCTGTCACGAGAGCATCCGCTGGTGCAGCTGCTACGTCCTTAGGTGCAGGAATATCCTGAGCGACAGCGCTCAAAGGCCCAAACGCTACCACACCAACAAGGCCAGTAGCTACTAGATTTCTAATAGTTGTATATTTCACGATGCAGGGACAATCTTGCAGATAACCCCACCTGTCAAGTGATCAGCGTCATTTAAACAGATTTATCTGTGCTTAAAAGCGTCTCTTCTAGCTCATGCGCTCGGTGTGCCAGCATGAATCCTGCCACAATCGACAGCACCACACTTACTGCGAAGACATACAAGCCCCAGTCCGCATGAATTCTCGATCCACCCGGTAAGCCCTTCACCGTCACGATCAATACCGAGATCACAAACACATCGATCATCGAAAATTTACCCAATTTCTCTACAAATTTAAGAAACTTGCCTGGACACCGACCTTCACGCAAACGCAGCCCAGCCATCCAGAGTATGAGTAATTTAGCGATCGGAAAGACGATAGAGAAACCGAAAATCAACGCAGCTACCCCCTCAGATCCACCACTCCACATGTGAGAAATGCCCTCAATGATAGAAAAACTAGAAACCGCAAATTCCTCAGGGAAGAGTAGATTCATAATCTCAGTGTAATCACCACCATACAGAGTTAGCCTTGGCTCGGTCTGCATCGTAGGTGCCACCAACCCCACTCCCAGAGTGAATGCAGAGATGATCAGAAGTATAAAAACACGTATCATTATCTAAATTACTTAGTCTGGAGTTTCTGTTCAGCAGTCATTTCACGTAGTAGAGGAAGCAAGAAATCCTTCACACTACCTTCTCGCTTCACCACTTTCACCTCTAGTCGCTTCCATCCATTGCCTTCACTGCGATCCTTATTGATGATCTCATTCGTCCCTTCATGCAGATCAGACAACTTCAGCGGGATGCTGCCCACTTCATCAGACGGACTAAGATAGTCTTTATCTAAAATTTTCACCACTAGTTCATCACCGCCTTTTACTCTAGCGGCCGTGATGATCTTCTCAAATTCGATGCCAATGTTAATGTCACCTTGAGCGAGTTGCTTCAGATCTTTCAGAGCAATAGGTATCGTGATTCCTCTCCAATTAGCAATAAACGTGTCCGATCTCTCAGACGAACTAAAGATAGTCTTCCCATCAAACTCCATTTTATAATAAAGATCTGGAGCGTCATCGTCATCATCCCAGTCGTCCTCATCATTGTCATCATCCAGAGCCATGGTATAAGTCTCCACCTCTGAAACAAAAACATAATAAGTAGCCGCTGGATCCAGCCCATCAGACTCCGCAGCCACAGCCGCCTCATCTCGCTCAGCAGGTTCAGCGCTTAACAAAGCCACAACACCAGCACCACATAAAATCAGCCCAATAGGAAAAGTCAGAGACAATACATTCTTCATTGCCAGAACTCTAACTCAGCATTAGAAGTGAGCAAGAAGAATTCTGACCAGCCCTAACTGCTCTATACTACCTACTAACTACTCAAAAAAGTGACCACACCTCTGCAACATCCCATCCTCGGCATCGACCACGGCGAAGCTAGATTCGGCATCGCCATCACTGACGCCGCGGGAATTCTCGCTCACCCACTGGAAACGATCACTGTGCAAGCCACTGACCCAGTTACTAGGATAGTAGAAATTATCGCCCAGCGCCAAGTCCAGAACATCGTGCTCGGTCTACCACTCCGTATGGATGGAAGCGAAGGAACTGCCGCTGAGAAAATCCGTGCGTTTGCCGTAGAGCTCACTGAGAAAATCACCATCCCACTACATTTCCAAGACGAACGACTCACCACAGTCTCCGCCTCGGCAAAACTCCACCAAGCTGGCAAAAATGCTAAGAAGCAGAAATCGATGATCGATCAAGCCGCCGCCGTGGAAATACTCAACAACTGGCTCTCTGCTCAGTCACCAATGGAATTCCCAGAAGAATTCCACCCAGACTTTTAAATCTACTTTATCATGCGACTCAAACTCACCATCGCCTACGACGGCCGACCCTACTCTGGCTGGCAATCACAGCCTAACGGACAAACCGTTCAAGACATCATCCAAGGCGCTATCGCTGAAGTCGCTAAAAGCGATCAGCCACACCCTATTCATGGCTCTGGCCGCACCGATACTGGCGTCCACGCAGATGCCCAGATCGCTCACTTCGACACCCCAGAAAATGTCGACATGAACCCCTACAACTGGGTTCCCGCTCTCAACACCAAGCTCCCTGCTGGCATCCGCATCATGGATTGCGAAGAAGTCTCAGATGATTTTCATGCCCGCTTCTCAGCCAAGCAAAAGACCTACGTTTACGAACTCTGTCTCGCTCCAGTGCTCCACCCACATCTCCACGGCAGAGTCTGGCACCTACCACGTCAGCTAGATCCGGTATCGCTAGAGATCGCCCTCAGCCACTACGTAGGCAAACATTGCTTCAAAGCCTTCGCAGCCAATAGAGGTAACGAAACTGAAGCGACCGACTACACGAGAACCATCACAACATCTCAGTTTGAAACTATTGAAAACGGCTACCGCATCACCTTCACTGGTGACGGATTCATGTATAAAATGGTCCGCCTCCTCACCGGCGCAGCCGTCCAAGTATCCCAAGGCCGCGTCCGACTAGACGACCACTTAGCTCTCCTAGACCAAACCAAAGATCTCCCCAACGGCAAAGCCCCCTACTGCGCCCCAGCAGCTGGCTTAACGCTGTCACAAGTTGATTATTAGAGGAGAGAAAAAGGGTGATTAAGAACGTATGTGGAGCTTCGCTCCGTCATTGGTTGATTGGTCATCGGTCATTGGGTGGATTCTTTGGAACCCTGTGCTTTGCTGAATCTTGAGGAGCTAATGCTATATCTTTAGGCTGAGCACCGAAACTCACATCCTAATCATCGCCCCTTTCCACAACGGGGAAATTTATACCAGAATAGGGAAAGGCAAAGCCGCATCCCTATTACCCATAGCCCCAACTAACTCGTTCCCTGAATGGGAACTTTATGCAGCATCAACCCGGCCCATTGACTCTTGACCAATCAACCAATGACGTCGCTTCAGCGACCTTCTAATCCTCATCATCGTCCAACATATCATTCAAACTAGAGAAGAAGCTCTCTTGCTCTTCTTCACTTGCTTCGGCACCCATGATGTCTTCGTAGTCGTGCTCAGTGATGTGCTCGAAATCTAGTTCCTTGATAAAGATGCTGCTCTCACAGTGAACTCGCTCACCGTATTTACTACGATATGAACAATAGGTCATCGTCATCTCATCCTGCGCACGAGTGATCCCCACATACAGCAATCGACGTTCCTCGTCCACGGTTCCTTCCGCCTGACTACGCTTGTGCGGTAAAATTCCATTCTCTAGGCCGACAAGATACACGATAGGAAACTCGAGTCCTTTCGATGCGTGAAGCGTGATGAGGCAGACACCTTTTTGCTTCTCGATGTCGTCATCATTTCTATCTTCCTGCAGCGCCATTCTATCGAGAAACTGCGACAAGGTCTTGCCCTGCCTAGAGGCGTCTCGTAGGTAATCCACCACATCGTGAATCCCTTCCGCTCGCTTTTCTTTCTCGTTGTCAGTCTTACAACTACGCTGGACCCATCCACCGAAGTCGATCGTTTCTAAAAATTCTTTCAGAACATCACCCATGTTCTCTCGATTATTCTGATCTAACAGACGATGACGAGTCTCCGTCACTAGATCGGTAAATGCGATCACAGATTTCTTCACCTTGGTGCTCAGTTCTGCCAGCACTTCCTCATTTGCCATCGCCTCCCAGACGCTCATCTCACGCTCACGACTAGCCTCGGTGATCAGCAGAATAGATCCCTGACCAATCCCTCTCGGCGGAGCATTGAGAATTCTCAGTAGAGGAACATCGCTCAACGGATTATAAAACATCTGCAGATACGCCATCACGTCACGCACTTCTTTTTTATCAAAGAAACTCTGTGCACCCACCACACGATAAGGAATATCGAAGGCTCGCATCGCAGCTTCGAGATTTCTACTTTGCTGATTCGTTCTAAACAACACGGCAAAGTCTTCCCATGGTTTTTTATTCACACGGTGTCTTTCCATGATCTCTTCCGCGATGAATTCTGCCTCTTCTTCATCACCTGGCATGGAAATAATGCGTAGCTTCTCACCACCTGGATGATGCGGCTTCAGTTCCTTCTCTCTACGACCGATATTGTTTTTGATCAACGAGTTCGCTACATGCAGCACTGCCGCACTACTGCGATAGTTCACTTCTAACAGAATCACTTTAGGATTAGGATAGTGCTTCTCAAACTGCAAAATATTCGTCACATCCGCCCCTCTCCAGCCATAGATACTCTGGTCATCGTCACCCACCACACAGATATTAAATGGCTTACCAACGAGCTGTTTGAGCAGCTTCATTTGCAGACCATTGGTATCTTGAAACTCATCCACTGTGATGTAGCGATACTTATCCTGCAGCACCGCTCTCACATCCTCATGCTCACGGAGCAGCCTCTCTGCCAGCACCATGAGATCATCAAAATCTACCGCATTCTGAGTGCGTAGCTCTGCTTCATAAGCTTTGGCAATTTCCGCCACCAGATCATCTGCATGATAGTCAGGAGCCAGCCCCTCATTCTTATTCTTAGAAATCATGCTCAGCACCTGCATCGCATCGAGATTAAGATCCTTACCGCCTTTTCTCACGATCAGTTGCTTCACTAAGCCCACCTGATCGCTTCCTGCATAAATCGTAAAGTTCTTCTTATAGCCGAGCTTATCAATGCCCTCTCTGAGAATACGCACACACAACGAGTGGAATGTGCAGACTGTCAGCAGCTTACCAGCCTTCTTATCCACCATTGCGCAGACGCGTTCCCGCATCTCTACCGCACTTTTATTAGTAAAGGTCACCGCCAGAACATTCTGCGGAGCGATCCCTTTTTTAAGCATGTGTGCAATCCGGCAAGTCACTGTGCGAGTCTTCCCCGTTCCAGCCCCCGCAAGAATAAGCACAGGACCATCTAGAGTGCTCACAGCATCACGCTGCGCCTCATTGAGACTCGATAATGAAAAACTTTCTGACATAAATAGTAGGCGCTAATCAACTCCGCCTTGCCTCAAGTGTCAAGCGTTCTGAATTCTAGAAATCTGAACTATGATTCAAGAACGTAGAAGTCTTAGCGACTAAAAGCCTAAGCTCTCTTTCTTCTTAGCAAGATCGCCAAAGATGAGAATGAGATAAGCAGAGCGCTAGACGGCTCAGGCACAGATGTCGTGAAAGACACATTAGTCCCTCGAGTAATGGTAGGAACTAGATTTGAGGATAAACGGAACACCTCGGAAGATTCAGCACCTTCTCCAGATCCTGATCCTAACTCTACATCCCAGTTAAACGTGGTTGTTTCTGAGTGTTCTGCATTTCTATCAGATGAGTCTACTAGATCAACTTGCCATGAGTAGGCATCATTGTTTTCCCAGCCAGTATTAGTGCTAAATGCAAAATAGTTTCTGTCATCTCTAGTGTAATCTTGAGGAGCATCAGGTAGAGCTGAATAGTTTATTAGACCAGTAGTAGTGAGAGGATCACCATTGGAATACGTGTCCTGCACTCCCACTACGAGAGAATTCCAAGTTGAGGAATTCTGAGTAGAGACATCCCATAAGTAGCCATTAGATAATGCCCCGAAGCTATAGGTAACATCAAATGAGTTGCCCATTCCAGTAGGAGCTGGGCCTTCTGCTAGAGCATAGTTTACTACGATGTCTCCACCTGTAGCACTATCAAAGCTACTGAAATCGAGACCTTGATAGTTAGGCTGATAATAGCTTGTGACGTCTTCAGCCAACAATGTGAATGGGCTGAAAGAGATGATTCCTGCGATAAAAACGGGGGATTTATTCATAGTTACTTGGGGGTGAATTTTTATAAAAACTACTTATAACAAATTACTTATATTTAATTTTTATGGAATGTAAAGTTTATTTTAAAAAACCAGGGTAACTTGGAAGAAATTCCAAACCAACTCAGTAGATAAGTTAAAACAAAACACAAGAATGACGATAAGAGCAAACAAGTCATCGTGACTAAAAAACTAAGCTCTTGATCAAGAGAGATTCTCTAGTCAGAATATAACTTAACTAAACTACCTATGACTAAACTACCCGTTAAAACAATTTTCGTATTTGTATTCTCTCTTCTAGCTTGGACAGTATGCCAGGCAGAGGAAGACAAAGCAGCTAAGAAAGAAAACCTCCTCGTAGAAAATCAAAGTATCATAGGGTATTGGATGGCAGAAGAGAATGCTCTGTTTGAGCAGCTCAAGGCTCAAAGCCAAAAACAGCTCGAAGATGGAACCGTTACTGAAGAGCAAATCAGAGAGCAAGCTAAGAAGTATAGCACGATGATGGTCATGCATTATCATGAAAATGGAGAAACTAACATGCACACCACTCAAGGAAAACATCCTGGTAAGTTTGAAGTCGTAGCAAAACGTCCTGAGAAATCTGAGATCGATGTAGATGTAACCTCCGAGAAATTTGGTTTAGAAAAAGGAACAGTAACATTCAAAAAAGACACTATTGTCTTATCCTCACGCGAGCATCGAGATGCTAAAGTCACTCTGAAAAGAATCTCCGCAGAAAAAGCGCAAGAACTAATAAAGGCTATCCCTAAGAAGCCACCTGTCCCAGGTGAGTGATTCTAACCTTCTGGAAGTATGAGCGAAGTTAACTTAAGAGAAAAACTGTTCCGTGTCGTGGACAAAGCAGGTAAGATTGCCAATGGTCTAAAAATTGCGGCAATACCTATTCTCGTCTTGAACCTGATCGTCTCAGTCATCGGCTTTTACTACTTTCTAATCTATACAGATATGGGTCACTGGAGCTGGGGTATCCCTACTCTCATCATGATTCTCCCCCTCCTATCTGTAGCAGCTGTGCTGTGGATTCTGGATACTGTCGCATCTGTGCCTAAAGCTCTGCGTAGCTCATCAGCTGATTTCGGCACTATCATCAAGCACCACCGCAAGAAGCTAGAAATGGCGGAGAATGGTAAAATGAGTAAATTTAAATACCTCAAACTAGTAGGTAGAATACTCTGGGAAGCCACAGACATCGTCGATGGTGTCGGCATGGCAGCCTTCGTATCAACGCCAGTCTTTTGGTTCCTCTATTTATGCACCTTCCTAGGATCGTTCATTTTCGGAGCCATCATGCTCATTTCCATCGTGATTCACTACATCATGTCCTAAAAATAATTTTACAAGTAAAACGAACCGTCCTAAACTAATAACGAATATGAAAACAATACTTAAACTCTCAATCCTCACAGCGGCAATGATCATGCCAGCAGCAGCTCAAGACGCAGCAGCAGAACATCCTGGCAAAGCAATTTACGCTACTTGCTCAGCATGCCACCAGCCAACTGGAGCAGGTATCCCCGGAGCATTCCCTCCTCTAGCTGAATCTGAGTGGGTCAACGGACCTGTAGAAAACCTTATCCGTATTCAGCTCCGTGGACTCATGGGTGAAATCACAGTTAAAGGTGTAAAATACAACAGCGTGATGCCTCCTAATGCAGCGATGACTGATAAGCAGATCGCTGACGTGCTCACTTATGTGCGTAGCAACTTCGGCAACAAATCAGGAGCAGTCACAGAAGACCAAGTCAAAGCTCTCCGTGGAGAAGTAGGCAAGCCAATGCTCAAAGAAGCTGACCTCATCGATCCTAAGAAAGTCGAAGAAAAAGCAAAGGAAGAGCCAAAAGCAGAAGCTCCAGCTGAAGCACCTAAAAAAGACGAAGCTAAGTAAAATTAGAATCGATTCTTAACCAATTTCAAAGTGCCCTTTAGAGAAATCTAAAGGGCCTTTTTTTGTGCATGTAACCCTACCATGGGCTTTGGCTGTTAGGCTAGAAAGCTACGTGAGAATAAGACAGCCACCACGATGTATGCTACACAGCTAAGGTAAAGCCACAGACGGTTTTCTGGCTTAGTGAAATCAATTAGTTTCTCTTTTTTATCTGCGATCTTCAGACCATATAGAGACATAATCGGTAGAAAACCCCCCAAAGTAAGAAAGGATAAAGCAGCTAAGAAACATGATAGAAGTCCAGAAGCAACCATCACCCAAAGTGACTTCAATACCCCATGCCCCATATACATCGCTATACTGAAACTAACTATTGGCAAAGCTACCCGTAGGAGATTTAGTTTATGCGCCAGTTTCATTTAATTCTACGGTATATCCATCTAGATCTTTCACTACCGCTCTCCTTCCCCACGGTGAATCTGTGGGGTCAGCGAGAACAGTGGCGCCTATCTCAACTAAGCTCAAAACAATCTGATCTAATGCTGTAACTGAAAAACCAAATCTTACATTGACCGTGCCAACAGCTTTTCCCTTTTCTCATCGCTAGCGACAGCGAACTAGCGATGAAAGCGCATATCCTGTGCCGTAGGACTGGTGGTAATTGTAGAGTGGATAGTCCCAGAATGATCCGTCTCCGTCTTGTCGACTGATGAGGATCTTACCGATTTTATTCTTCCACTCTTTGCGCTGAGCTTCTGGAATTTCTTCAAAGCTTCTGGCTGCGTAGTAGTGGCCGTAGAAGTAGAAATAGCCTGAGACTGAAAAGTGAGTTTCGTGCGGAATAGGACGTTTTCTAGCGATGTCTAACCAGCCATTTCTTTTCACTAGTCTGTCTAGCCATGAGACGATTACTTGATCAGTGACTTTCTCATCTCCATAAAGTTTAAGCGCTAGGTTACAGACTTGGGAACGAGCTAGTGATCCACCTGGTCGGTTGATCGTTACTCGAGGGTGATTCTTATGACCTTCTGCATAAACGTAGCTAAAGTCAGCAACTCGCTGACGCTGGACAGATACCACTGCCGCAGTCTTGCGTGTTGCATCGAACTTCAGATCAAAGACCTGCATCGCATCATGGATAGCGACTAATACCGTAGAAGTAGTGAATGACATGGAGCCTCCAGTAGGTCGTGTTGCAGCAATATCCGTTAGATAGCCCCAACCTCCATCAATGTCTTGATTCACTAGCAAAACGTCGATCTGCAGCTGAGCCATTTCTTGATATTCAGCTAGCTTTTCCTTAGTCACCCCCTCTCGCTTAGAGAGAGCTACTAAAGCCTTGAGAGCGTATGCATGTCCCCAAACATTATAAGTAGATGTGATATCAGCTCTCTTCAGGTGGGGAAGATTATTGAGCATCCATTTCTCACACTTTTCGATCGCTGCGGTGACTTCAGGACGATCATCCTTAGCCTCTATCATGCCAGCTAGAGCTAGAGTGGTAGAGCCCATTCGATACGCTAGATGCGCACCTGGTAGAGGCGCATAGATATTGAGACGTTTCGTTTTCTGAGCGTTCCCCCATGAGCCGTCTTTATTCTGGTGAGTGAGTAAGAAATCCACTCCTGCACGAATTGATTTCTCAAGTTCCACAGAGCTTAGAACTACATCTTTTTCTGAATAAGGAGAGACATCGAGAGGCACTGCTCTCCTCTCAGTAGGAAGCGTATAATCTCCGTCAATACTATCGCTGGTCTTCTGGGCAGAGACTGTCCCAGAGATAAATAGCGAGCTAACAACTATACTGAGATGGAGAATAATACGCTTTTTCATAATGAATTGGAGATCTATTTAAATACTCACTATGGAGTAATAACTACCTGTCCGACAGTAAGACCTGAAGTAATTTCAAGTTGGCCACCTGACTGACGACCTACTTCTACTTTCACCATTTCTGGATCACCTTGAGCCATTTTGACTTTGACTGCATACGTTCCATCGGCATTTGTGGTCACAGCGTTGGCTGGCACCGTGATGACATCATCTTCCTCTGTTACGATGATTGAAACTTTCGCCTTTGTCCCAAGAATAAGCTTTTTAGGAGCTGATGCAGGGTCAGCAAAGTTAATATTCATCTGCCACTTAGAATCTACCCCAGGATACTCTGAAGCGACCTTAGCCTGAGCTGAGTATGATTTCCAGGCATCTCTATCCAGTCTTAGAATAGCCTTATCAGCATCACCGAGCAGAGTTCTTTCTGCTTCGCTGAGAGTGGCTGAAAATGTGAAAGTTGTCTGTTCAGGAACGATCGTCATGACAGTCAAACGAGATGGCACATCACCCCCGATTTTTAGAACCTTACTAGCGTGAGATCTATCCCACTTACCATCTCTGATGTCTCCGTAGTAGAAGATACCATCAGATGGTGATTTGAAATCGATGATTGCTCTGTCTGCTTTGAGATCCACGAGATACTTAGCTGCATCTGCATCGTTCTTTCTGAGTTTTTCGAGATCTTGCTTTTTAATTGAGAGAGCTCTTGGTGCTCTTTTCTTCACGTTATCTAGCTCAGCTTTCGCTTTTGTAGCGGCAACTTCCCAGTTCTGATCAACACGAGGAACTCCTACCTCTAATGTGAACTTAGTCTTCTTCTCTTGGCCTTTAAGATTTAGCTCAGTTGCTTTCATCTTATGCTTAGCTCTCTTGATGATGATCTCTTCTGTGTCTTCAGTGAGTCCGTCTGCTTTATACATCTTGTAGAGCTGATCTAGCTCTTCTTTAGAGTATGCTAGATAATTCACAGCTTGGAAGAGATCAAACTTCGCCTCTTCTATCTGAGCAGGTCTCTGCACAGTTTTGTAATAAGCATAGTCTTCCAGGAAGCGACTATACTTAGTCTCAGCAGCTTTAAGCTGAAGAGCTGTTGAGAATTCGAGTTGTGCTAGATCCTGTTCAGCATTTGCTAGTTCGAGCTTTTGCTTCACTCTAGCTTTCTCTACGGCAATGATCTTTTCGTCAAGGTCTTCAGTATCGATCCAGACCAATGTATCCCCCTTTTTGACCACACTTCCAGATGGTAAAACTTTCTCTATCTTCATTGCTCCCCATGCTTCTGGCTTGACTGTGATTGGGAAACTTTTGGTAGGAATCGCTGTAGCGCTAAGCTCTACTGATTGTATAAACTTATCTGCTTTAAGAGTGATCTCCCCAGCTGTGAGCAGTGTCGGGCTTAGTAATGTGGCCGCTAGTGTTAGCGTAGCAGGTTTGGTCAATATTCTCATAGTCGTTTTTGATATCTGTTATTATTTTTTCCTCCGTGCTGCTGGAGAATTCTGTGAAATGTAAGCGCCTTTCTTGGCGATCCAGATCGTGTGTAGTCTATTTTTTCTGCCTCTATGTGCCGCAGGGACTTCTAATACGGAGACCTCGAGCTCGGCCTTTCGTAATAGTTTGGTATATTTAGGATCTGAGTAGGCAGACCATACAGCGAGGATTCCTCCATCCTTCAGAGCGTTCTTTGCTGCATGTATCCCTTCTAGCGAATACAAACTGTCATTTTGTTCACCATGAAATGCACTTGGTCCATTATCTACATCCAACATGATCGCTGAATATTCCTCAGTTGCCTCTGCGATCAACCTCTGAACAGGCTTCAGCTTCACCACGACTCTTGGATCATCGAGTAATTCTGGGTGCAAAACTTTCATATAAGTTTGGTTCCATTCTAGGATCGCTTCCGTCAGTTCAGCCACAACGAAGGATGCACCTTTCTGAGGAAGTGATTCCACTGCTGCTGCGAGAGTGAATCCCATGCCTAGTCCACCGACTAGAACTTTAGGTTGCTTGGTAGGTCTAAATGGTTGGCAGGCGATTCTAGCTAGCTCTTCTTCAGATCCATGAGCAAGACTGGTCATCAATCGTTGTCCATTGGAGCTGATGAAGAAACTTCCGTCATGCTCAAAAAGTTCTAATGACTCACCTTCTGGAGTCAGAGTTTCTGCTAATTTGTTATATGGCTTCATAAAAATAGTTTAGATAAATAGGCTGACTATGCTTTTAGCAGCTCAGCAATCAATGCCATTCTCACTGGAACACCATTCTGAGCCTGCTCAAAGTATTTAGCTTGTGGCATAGCATCCACACTTTGTTTGATTTCGTTCACACGTGGCAGCGGGTGCATCAGGATTGCTGAGGACTTCATCTGCCCCACTATCTCTGGAGTGAAGATGAAGGAATCTCTGACTTCACGGAATTTCTCCATATCTTCAAATCTCTCTTGCTGCATTCTCGTGTCGTAAATGACATCCGAGTTTTGTAAAATCTCTGAGCTAAGGTCGTAACTAACATTATCCCCAGCTTGCGTATATTCTGTAGGCATTTGGATCACTTCTGGCGCTACGAATGAGAGCTCTACTCCATCAAAATGGCGTAAAACTTTAGCCAGTGAATGCACTGTTCTACCGTATTTCAGATCACCTACGAAAGCTACCTTGAGTGGCTCATCACCGATGCGATGATGCTTAGCGATGGTGTATAGATCCAGCAGACTCTGAGTAGGATGCTCACCTGCTCCGTCTCCACCATTCATGACTGGCACTGGCGAATACTGCGCTGCTATGTTTGCCTGTCCTTTGGTTTTCGTTCTTATCGCGATGATGTCCGTGTAGCCACCGACCATGCGGATCGTGTCTTCGATGACTTCCCCCTTCGTGATCGATGAGAAGTTCACGTCGGTCTCTGAGACGACATTGCCGCCGAGACGCATCATCGCTGTCTCGAATGACAGCCTAGTCCTCGTAGATGGCTCATAAAAGAGGGCTCCAAGAATTCTACCGTCGCAGATTTTAGAACCACCCTTTTTAAGGATTTCTTCCATCTCTGCGCTCCGAGATAGGATGTGATTTAGATCTGAACGAGAGAACTGATCGGCTGACAAGACATGCTGCATTTCCATGCAGTAGGTGTATAAATCTGGATGCGCTATGTCAGCAAAAATCGTTGATTCCTGAGTAAATCCCTAAACTACTGAGAAATCCCGTTAGGTAGTTCTGAGAGATTATGGATTTGACGCTTCTTTTCCTTCTCCTTCTTAGGATCATAGATAGTAGAGTCGATAACTCCTACTGTGCCTGTATCAGTAGTGAAAAGCTTAGGCGTAGTGCCTCCAGGCCCTAGTTTATGGTAGATACGCTTAATCGGCTTACCCGCTGGATTTACCACCGTATGGCAATGAATATCTGGTGACGTGAGGAAGAGAACGTGAAGATTACTCGCTCTGTCAGTAGTCGCTTTAAACTGTCTGAAAGATAGATTTCTGCCCATTGAATAGGTTGCTAGCATTCTGCCACGCTTTACGTCTTCGACCTGCACATAGAGATCGCTCTGGCCATTACCTGAGACATTCATGATACGATACTCTCTAGTGTCACCTGCTGTTCCAGGAACACCTGCTTTTTGCCTCCAAGACACAAAGCCATTGATCACCGTAAAATGCACCTTGTTAGAACGAATCCCCTGCTTCACATCCTGCCCAGGCATTCTCACGATTGCATAAGCTGAGTAGTTACCTGGCTGTGATAGGTCAAAGGTGTTGCTGACAGTAAATGAAGTCGTGACAGTTCTACCTGTCGGCACAGTAGTCGGCTTATAAGCCACTTTATTCAGAGCATGCAGTGGTCGTCCGTTTGTGTTCTCGACGATAAATTCGATCCATGGATTCTCCTGTGTGTTTCTAAAATTAATCGGCTGCCCAGCACGGTTAGTGATCGTGATATTGATACGTGTAGGCTCGTGAGCAATGAACTGCCTTTTCTGAGACTCAGCAAACACTGTGATCTGTCCACTAGCCATACTAGCTAGTGACATCAGTGCTAGGATTGCCAAATAGATTGAGTTTTGTTTTTTATTAGATTTCATAATTTTAGGAGTAGGTTGAGTCTATAGATTATTCTGGTTGAGCGACTGTTCGGAAACCGAGATTGATACGTCTGATATCTCTAGCATCTGGCATTCCAGGCTCTGTGTCTAGCCATTCACGATTACTTGCGCCTACTGTTTTATTGACGTAGGAGCCTCCACAGATCACAGGCTTTCGTTGCGTTGTAGTAGGATCGTGAAGCGGTCTTGTCATTTTCAGTGTCCATTCAGAAACATTTCCAGCTAGTCCATAAATACCACTAGAGGTAAGGTCTTGGCTTTTCTGATCCACTGGCCCCCACTCTGATACAGGTAGGTCTCTGGCCTTCATTTTAGAAGCTTGGATAGCTGCATACCATTCCTCCTGAGTTGGTAGTCGACGGTTATTGAAGTCAGCATACGTGTAAGCATCCCACCAGTCCACACCTACCACTGGGCAGTTTAGGCTCATCTTGAGACCATTCCATGTGCGGCCATTTTTAGCCGCTTCATACATCGCTTCCCAGTCTGCTGGTTCATGCGATATCTTATAGGCTGGCTGTGCCTCATGCTCATAAGCATCGGCATTACTTGTGAGTCCGTTAAACTCCGTTAAAAAGACTGCGTATTCCGCTATCGTAACTTCGTGTGCATCTATCTGAAAAGCGCTAAGGCGCATCTTCTCGTCATTATAGTTGAGGTATTGCCCTGCAGGGATAGCCACTTCACCTGTCAACTCTCGCTGCTTCTGAGGCTTCTCTCCTTTCATGATTAAAAATGCGATAATTCCCGCGATCAGTAGTCCTAGCGCAACTCCGACGCCCATGATGGCCTGTTTACTAAAAGCACTCTTCTTTAGAGCCATTGTATGGCTTTGTAGCAGCGGCTCTATTGGCTCTCCTAGTTGACGCTCTACTCCATCGGAAAGATCTCGTATTTGCTCCCAAGTGAGTGGGATTTCACGCTCTAGATCGACCATATAAGCTAATAGCGACTGAGTCCTCGTAGCTCCAGGCTGATTTTTATCGATCAACTGCATGAAGGCTGTTCCTATCATATGCTTATCACCAGTCGCAACAGAATGATCTCTCTCTCCACCAACAGCCATGTTGATCAGACGACACATCCCTGTCTTAGACACATAAATCTGGTCTTCTGCAATCGGTAGCGATGCTACCCGATGACTCTCTAAAAATAAGTTAGCTTCCGCTATCTGCTTCAAAATATGTGCCACACGCTCAGGCGTAAATTTCGTTCCAGCCGCAATAAGTTCCGAGAGTGTTTCTCCAGAAAGTTTCTCTCTAGCATAAAAGCAGATATTTTGCTCACGCACGGCCTCAAACACAGAGCCAATGAGTGGGTGATCCACCTTCGCCTTAGTCCGCACATCGCTAAGGAATGTGCTCACCATGGCTTCATCTAATTGGACTGCTCTATTAAGACTATCGATGACGACTTCACGATTCACGGATACCTGATTAGCATTCCAGGATCTAGTGTTCTCGTCTTCAAAGGTAAGTTCCTGCAGATAGTAATCTCCTATCTGCATTCCTGGCGCTAGGCGCTGAACTGTTTCTAATTCTATATCTGACATTCAAAAAATTTTTCGTTAAGAGAGGTAGATTTACACAAATTGAAAAAATAACAACCAATAGATCGCTATTCGGTTAATCTTTAAGTATATTCTATCGCTCTGTAATTCTATTCTGGCAACGTAGGTAGTAGCAACCCTTCGCCTAGATCGTCCATTGGCAATAGATCGTAAGGTGAAGTTTGTGGCTGGATTTGATGTTTATACTGCTCCTGCGCATGAATCCCATGAAGCCTGCCAGGCGTTGCATGTTGATCCATAAGCTCTCCCTTGTAGTAAAGTTCTACCACTTGTCCAAAATACGTTCTATTACCGAACAAGTGCACGTCAGCTACATCCATTTTAGGTAATTGATAAATAGCTTCAATACTCTCAGTCTGTTCCTTCCAGTCAGGAGTTCCCGTCGTCCAGCGTTTCGATATATTACGTTCACGCTGTTGTGGCACTGGCTTGATCGCCTTGTTGTCTACGATATCGTAGAAAAAAATACGCACTTCGATCTGCGATGGGTCAACTTCACGGTCAACCATTCTTCTGATCGGCACAGTCACATCTGCTCGGAGTTTATCCGGTGAAATTCGCTGCATGATATTGCCAAGCTGGAACGCAACGAAATTTGGAGGATCTTGAATTCCATTCGCTATCTTATCTGCCGCTACTTCGTAGTATCGGCCGACCTTTGGCCCCATCTCAAACAATAACTCGTAGGCATCGCCCGCCTTTTCCCAGTTACGCATTACTTCATAAAGTTGCGCCCTGCGGTAAGTGATTGCCGGCTCCTCAGGATCGATCGCTTCAGCTGAATCGAGCTTTAAAATCGCTCGCATAATATCTCCCGAACGCTGTAAAGAAGCGGACTCCTCTACTAGTTTCTCTACCTGTGTATTCTTAATAGCTGGGAAACGACCTCTAACAAATCCTGCTTCTGGACGGATTTCTAAACCAAAACTACGCTCCATTGTCTGAGGTTTCACTCCTTGCCTCAATGTATCAGCTGTCACAACACCTCCATACTCTCTCAGCAATTCCTCTGCACTCCTCTCTTTCACCTCTTCGAGGCTCTTCCTATTTGGATTATCCACCACCATCGGAATGTAATATTTCTCTATCTCACCTTGGATTTGATGCTCGACAATACGAGTGTCACCCACCCGTGTTGCCACCGCTACACCCATCATCACTAATTGAACAAATGCAACTAGTCCGCACAGGCAGCAAGCAATCCTGAAAGTGCTTCTACGCGTCTGCGGCTTAGGTTGATTAAAGTCCACGCTGAGTTGCAGATCGTCTTCGACCTTCGCTGTGCTTAATGATTGTATCTCTTTCTCCATCTTTGTAGCCACTTACTATCCACTTTTCATATATCTGAAAAGAGGTAAATCAGACTTATGTAAAGTCGATGAGCTTTGGGAGATGAGCTGGGCCCTATTTAGTCAGGAAATCAAAGACTTGTTTCACACTAGGTATAGCCAATTTACCACTAGCATCTTCAACTACAAACACCACACGAGATGTTTTACCGTGAGCTACTACATTTACCAAATAACGACCGGGCTCTAGCAGCTTTTTATCCATGGTCTGATCTAGCTTCACCTGCTTAGCTTTTTTCACAAAGTAAATAGCTGGCTGAGCCCCGGGCTCCATCACCGCTCCATCTGCCTTCACCTTAAATGCATTTACAATGAGCATGTCGGCCACTTCTTCTAGCTCCAGAAGCGCATTCGGCTTCACCGGCTTATCCACCACAGCGAACAGCATATTACCTTCTAACATCACCGCCTTCTGACCACCAATCGTCACATCAAACGGATAAAGTATTGGCCGTTCTTGCTTCTTTTCCTTCTCCGCCACTGGTGCAGCTTCTTCAGCGCTCACATTGATCACTCCTAAAGTAATCAGCATTAAAATCATCCATTTAGTTTTCATGCGGTCAGTCTAGCATTCTACGACTCCCAGCAACACAAAAAACGAGAAGCTATTACGCTTCTCGTTCTTGATCTAAAGTAAATGTGTTATCGGAGCTCGGCTCCAATATTCTTAGTGTGTCGTCTTAGTGATTACTAAACGAAGACTAAGAAAGCAGAATTAAGCAGTAACGCTCTTTACTGCCTTAGCTGCTTTGCTCTTGAGGTTAGCAGCCTTGTTCTTGTGGAAAATGTTGTTCTTAGCAGCTTTGTCTACTACTGCAGCGTATCCGCTGAGTGACTTCTGAGCTGTTTCTTTGTCGCCTGCTTCTACTGCAGCGAGAGTCTTCTTACGGAGAGTCTTTACGCGAGTCTTAAGGTCTGTGTTGCGTGCGTTACGTGTTTCGTTCTGACGGACGCGTTTGAGTGCTGATCTTGAGTTAGCCATGATGTTTGTTGATGAAAATGTTGTTTATTTACTTTAGTTTGCTTGGTTAAAGCGTGATTCTCAGCGACCTCAATAATAATCGGGGTGCTGGGAAGTGGGAAACTAGCCAAACCGCCAGCTTTGTCAAGCTTTTGACTTAGATAATCTTTGTCCCACATCGTCCTAACTTACCATTGTCTTAAAAATACGCCCGTAGGGAGTCGAACCCCAAACCTCCTGATCCGTAGTCAAGCGCTCTATCCAATTGAGCTACGGGCGCCTTTAAGCTGCTGTTAAGCTATTCGCAAGAGAGTGAAAAATACGCCCGTAGGGAGTCGAACCCCAAACCTCCTGATCCGTAGTCAAGCGCTCTATCCAATTGAGCTACGGGCGCCTTAGCACTTTTCTTGCGAGCGGCAAAAAGCCATACTCACTAACAATTGTCAAGCACTCAGCAGAGAAAAATCGATTTATTTTGCCTCAGCCTCCAGCAGAGACTTGATACTTTTATACTGTGCATTCCACGCATCCTTACTATATCCACCTGATAAAGTCATCACATACGGCACTCCATGCCTCTTACAGGCTGCCAACACTAGTGCGTCTCGCTTCGCTATTCCCTCATGACTCATCTTGCCATTCGCTAACGGATCTCCCTCCAGAGCATCACAACCTGCCACGTGAAACACTATATTTGGTTTAGATTTCTTAAATAAATCGTCAATTTCCGCTTCTAGCGTCTTCAGATAAACCTCATCAGTCACTCCAGCCGCCACTTCTACATCTCGATCTCCTACCTCTTTCGGCACCGGATAAATCCCACCTTCGTGCATCGAGAAGGTATAAGTAGTCGGATCATCCTTAAGACAAACGATTGTTCCGTTGCCTTGATGAATATCCGTATCGATAATCAGAGCTCTTGTGATCTTCCCTTCTTTCTGCAGAACTTTAATCGCTATCGGAACATCGGCGATAATACAGAAGCCCTCACCTACATCTGGCTTCGCATGGTGAAACCCTCCACCAAGGTTGATCGCCATTTTATCAGAATTGGTCAGCGCCAGTCTAGCAGCAGCCAGCGTTCCTCCACTAGCGAGTCTTGCTCTGCTCACTATCATACTATCTATCATCCTGTTCGGAATGATTTTAAGCTGCGGCGCTTCTAGATAGCTGGCCACATTCTTGGTCTTCTTCAGACTTTTCAGATATTCAGGAGTATGCACCAGCAGAAGTTGTTCCTCAGTGAGCTGATTCGGTTTCACAGTGTTTTGCTCCGTCACCAGCCCATCCTTTTTCAGCCCTTTGTAAATCTTATCATACTTGGCGATATCGAATGGATGCAGCTTCTCCATACCGAACACATTGATTTTGTATTTCGGTGAATACACTATCGGAATCGAAGAAGGCTGAGCGTTCTCTACTACAGTTGCACAGCTGACTAGAGGAATAGCAAAGATTCCTAATAACAGACGGCTAAATATCAAATTGATCATCCAACGATACTACCAGACATCCAATGATCTCATAATTGATCAAATCAATACTAACATCGAATAGAATGATGGAAAAACAGAATTGCTAGCTAGCCTATTTATTTTGTTTTTCTAACCATTGATTAAACTTAGCCTCATTTTCTTGTTTGTTCTCTTTTGAACTATCTATGATTCGACGTCCTTCAATCCTCAGAGACAGAACCAAAAAATCCCCGTCACGTAGGATGATAAAGGGAACTTTTTCACCAATGGGCAAAAAAGTGATATCCGCTTTTGTTATGAAAACTTCCTTCCCTGGTTTTGGCATCTCTCCTCCCATTCGGATAATTTCATCACCTCGTAAAATTCCACCTTTGTGGGCAGACTTACCTGCAGTTACACGAGTTATCTGCATTACTTTAACATCTCGACCATTACTCAGCTTTATAAGTTTTTCTTTATAGGAAATACCTAATACGGCTTTAGATCGGCTAAAAAAGTGCTCCCTTATAATTGACTCTAGCCTGACTTTAGTTTCGGGCGATTCCACCTCAAAATAATAACGACACAGAATAGAAGCCCCCTCCTTAGGGTGCTGCGTCAGCCATTTTGAGAGAGCCTCGTGCGCACTTACTCTTGTAGGGTAGTCTTCGTCATCCAGTTTATTTATCTGATCCCGATTCAACGCCGGAGATACATCGCTTTCCTCTTGTGCATATGATTCCACTACGAGCATAGCTATGATCACAAGCCGACACGTCATGTAAAATGACGTAGCTAGTTGTCCTCTTTTTAAGCTTATTCTCATCCTTGCTGTATAGGTATCAATACACGCTCTTATTTAAAAGATACGCTGATCTCTTTATCTCGGTATTTGTGGGCATTACTGGCGGCATATTGAATATTAGGATTACGCCTAACTAAAAGATCGATCGGGTAATCTGTAGGCCAAAACGCCATTAATCTCATAAATAGATTACGAGATCTAGTGCTTTGCATATCGTGACCTTGGCATTTTAAAATAGTATCTCCTACTCGCAAACCTGATTTAATCACAGGACTAGTTGCATCGACTGCTATTAGAATAGGAACACTATTCACTTTCTTATTACTGTAGCTAAGATACCATCCGAATTCCGCTTTTAAAGGAGTATCCTCAATGGAGATTTCATGCTCTTTACCTAGTATTTTGAGCATCTGCGCCACTTTGTTAGCAAATTCACCTGCTCTATGCTCTACCAGCAAAGAGTTTAGCTTAACTTCATCGGAGAGAAATAATCCTGTAAGATCCTTAAGTTCTTGGGCATTGAGAGGTTTCTGAGCCAAGTATTTACCGATCAGTTCACTTTCAGCTTCTGTGAAAATGGATACTGGCAGCGATACTACATGAGTAAACAGATCTTTCTTTAGGATACTGGCTTCTTCCTCCTCATCTTCTATTTTTTTAAATTTCCAGTCTGCTGGGATATCTCCAAATTTTTGTAACTCTTTGAACGCCTTTTCACGGAATTTATCAGCACTTGGGAATCCTTCTTCGATCAAAAGCTTTGCCTCTTTTTTTTGTTCGGGGGTCATCTTAGGCTCTACTTCTTTTAGGAGCTTTTTGGCTTTCTCGTAGAATGGGCCTCCTTTAAATGCTAATAAGCGGTTCAGAGCGGCTACACCTCTTGGTAGATTTCTAGCGTTAGAACTCTTAGAAGTCGCAGAGATTTCTCCTATATCGAATAATGCTTTGTGGCAGTCCTTATGATAAATGAGATGAGCCATTCCGCGATCAACATACTCACGGTGTTCTTCAACATTCCTATTTTTAATTAAAAAATACAAACCTATTTGATGGTGAAAATAGTGAGCATCTTGATGCTTGAGGTGTAATTTCCTCAATATATTAATCGCTAAAACCTCTTCCTCTTTAGTAATTTTCTTATTAAAAAACATTGTCATACACCCCTCAGCGAAAAGCTTTTCCAGATGAGCGTCTCTGCGTCCATATTCATATGCCGATGTAGCCGCTGCATACAGAACTGCGCATTCTGCGGAACAATAAGAATATTTCCAATGCGGTTTTGGAGATCTCACTTCCATCAAGTGGATCAGTCTCTCTAATCCAGCATGACCTCTAATAACTGAGCTCTTTCCCTGATATTCGTTCTCAAGTTCCATTAGGGTAGGTATTCCTAGGTGTGGATTTCCATATTGAGATTCATAACTCCCAATATACTTACGAGCAAGAGGATGACCTAAACTAGCATAATGGCGTAGCGCCTTCTCAGATTTCATGATTAAATCTTCAGAAAAATGGCTTACCCATGGTGAATTTACGATAAGTTTGCTCTTATGGAAGACTTCCACAGCAGCTTCTAGTAATTGCTCTTTTTCTACACCAATAGCATAATGCTTAGCAGATTCTTCGAGGTCAATTCTCCCAATTTGGCCAGAAGAATAAAGTAATGCTAGAGACCAACGAGCCTCCCTAACACCAGCATCTAAAGCTCGCTGCATTTTCTCTTCAGCTTTGGCAGAATCTTTCTTAATACCATACATTCCATGACGCTGAAAAACATCAAACTTCCATTGAGCTATGGGATGCCCCTGCGACTTCGCTTTTGTTAACAAAGCGACTCCGCGTTTCACATCGAGTTTCACAAATACACCTTGAAAATAGAAGTTACTCAACAGCATATTTCCTAGTGGACTCCCCTTTTCAGAAGCTTGCTTGGCTCGTTGAAAAACTAGGGCTTCGTTGTGTCGGACATTTTGATAAGTATTATATGAGCAATAAGCCCACTCAGCTAATGCATCTTTATCCCCGTTATTCACACCCGCGTCCAAAGCCTTCTTATCCCATGGTTTACGATTCCACGCACCATCAGGAACAGCAGCTGATACGACTAGAGTCGAGAGTAAACACATTAATAACACCGCAGATTTGAAGTTAAGCATAATAATATAATATCGAGACCTCATTAGGAGTCAATAGCATTTAGTAAAGAGCATTGTTCTCCTCAAAGCTACATGAGAGGGAATCTACTCACATTGATTAAGCTGATGGTCTGAAGCCGGCTTTAATCTCTCTAAGAGTCGCTGCTCCGATGATATGAGACACTAGGAAATAGCAGACAATGCCTGTGGCTGCGATTGCTCCAAGAACAAGGAACTTAATCGCCTTGTGACCTTCATGCAAAGCATCATGCAGGAAATGCGCTGCAAACCAGACAACAACACCCATCACAACACTCGCGATAAGCATCTTGAATAGCTTCACCCAAAATTCCTTAGTCAGACTCAAGTAACCTCTTCTGTTCAGACCAACAATGAGCATCAGCACATTGAGCCAGCCAGCAATCGTAGTAGCAACGGCACAGCCAATGTGTAAGTTATTTGTTCCATTCAGGAAGGCATACGCAATCAAACATAATATTATATTTGCAAAAGCTGAAATGAAGGTGAATCGCATCGGAGTCTTAGTATCTTCCCTCGCAAAATAGCCGGGTTGGACAACTCTAGCCATAATATAGGCAGGGCAACCTAATGAGAAAGCAAGCAAAGCCTGGCTAGCTAAGACTGAGTCAGATGAGGTGAATTCACCACTGCGAAACATCACATCAATAATTGGCTCAGCAAGAACACCAATCCCGACCATCGCAGGGAGAGCCAGAAGCATTGCCATACTCATACCTGTCTGTAGACTCTCCTTCGCAGCCTCCATCTTGTTAGCTTTTACGTTCCGTGAAATCTCAGGAAGCAATACAACTCCGAAAGCTATGCCAATTAAACCAAGAGG
>CAKZNV010000220.1 GCA_937132085.1 uncultured Rubritalea sp.
CCTGCGATTGACGTAAAATGGTGGCCAAAGACGATGCCTTTCTTAGTCGGAACAAAGTCCTCACCATCCTCTAACTCTATGGAAGGAACTCGCACATTTTTTTTAAGCTTAAAGATCTTCTGACCAAGCCATCTTCCGTAGGTATTGTAGGCGATAATGTAGAGGATGAGTGATCCAAGTGCGATGGCTAGTGTAGTCATTGATTAGTGTTTCGTTTAAAATTAGGCAGAAAACAATTAAATTTTCTCATCAGAGTATCATGGATTCAGAACCGCTCCGTTTTCTCACTATAGAGTGTTATGGCGACCGTTTTTAGACACATTTTAAGAAAAAAACATTTTTTTTGTCCAAATCATGAATCGAGTGCACTCATTAGACTCAGAGCAATTTCTGAATCATGCAGTTAAACACAACGAAACTATGAAAAAACTAATTATTACAAACTTACTTATCGCTAGTGCGCTTTCTTCACAGGCAGTCGTAGTGGCTCTCTATGATGGCGTAGACTCAGGCAATACCAACTTCGAAACATCTGAGGCACCTGCGGCTACTAACTTCGGCAGCACATACACCGCTAATGTTGGAGGTATTTCTACCAGTAATGAAAACGCATTTGTAACCACTATAGACGCACCATCTACTCTAGCGGATTCTATCACAGGAGGCGACTATCATTCCTTCATCATTGGCTCCGCAGTTAACAATCTAACAGGAGTGAGTATTGACCTTTCTTACTGGTTTAACAACGGCTTCGCAGGAGGTTCATATAGCGTAAATGTAATGAACAGCACAGACGGATTTGTAGCTGGAAACCAAGACGGCACACTCACCATCACTGATCTTAACAACGGAACTGACGCAACTGCCCTCACAGGCTCATTCGCTCTCCCAGACGTAGTAGCTGGAGACTCTCTAGAGGTAAGACTCTATTTCTCAGACAGCTCCACTTCCACTACTCGTTTCCACAGACTAGACGCAGCCACAGTGAACGCTACTGTCACTCCTGTTCCAGAGCCTAGCTCTGCAGCACTACTTGGTCTTGGTGGACTAGCTCTCATTCTAAGACGTCGTAAAGCGTAATTAGCTAACATCCTATTTCAATCTTCAGCCCTCTTGGCACAATGCATAGAGGGCTTTTTTATAAATTATTTACTCTCAAAAATTATTATGATCGCACGCAGAAATTTCCTTAAAATCGCTGGCTTCACTGGCGTCTCTTCCTTACTCACTAACAAGCTATTCGCCGCAACCAACGATGATGGCTCAGCATCTGTCTTACTAGATGCGGTGTCCTTCAAAAGCAAAGGTGGTTGGAAAGTGGACCCTCAATTCATTGAGCAAATGGGCAGCCCTTATCTACTAGCGCATGGGATGGGTAAATCAGTGGAGAATGCCAAGACTACTTTTGCTGCTCCAGAAGCTGGAAATTATCAGCTTTGGGTGCGAGCTAAAGACTGGTGCCCTGGACCATGGTTGGCTCCGGGTAGATTCCAGTTATTGGTAAATGGTAAGAAGGTGGAAACTGTCTTCGGAACTCAAAAAGGCTGGAACTGGCAAAAGGGAATCAAGGTAGATCTCAAAGCTGGTGAGAACAGCATCGAGCTAGTGGATATGACTGGATTTGATGGCCGCTGTGACGCCATTTATTTCACTAAAAGCGACAACTTCTCACCACCATCAGAACTCAAAGCCCTACAAGCGTGGAGAGATAAGAAACACGGAGTTGGCGCTCCAGAAAAGCATGATTTTGATCTAGTAGTAGCAGGTGCTGGTATCGCTGGATGTGGAGCTGCTCTAGCCGCTGCGGAAAAGGGTCTCAAGGTAGCTCTCGTCTCTAACAGACCAGTGCTCGGTGGAAATGCCAGTAGTGAAATCCGTGTGCACACACTCGGCATCCACGGAAAAGTCAGTAGAATCCTCAAGAAAATTGACACCAAGAGATGGCATAATGGATCACATGAAGCCTATAAAGATGACGCCAAGCGCCATAAGAATATGGAAGAGGCTGAAAACGTCACCGTCTTCTACGACTACTCAGTCGACGAAGTGAACATGAAAGACGGCAGTATCGCTAGTCTCGAAGCTCGTAGCAATGTCAGCACTAAGCGAATCATTCTCTCAGGCTCACAATTTATCGACAGCACAGGTGATGGGCTCGTAGGTCACAAGGCTGGGGCGACCTCACGCTATGGCCGTGAGTCAAAAGATGAATTCAATGAAGGCTGGGATAAGTTTGGCGACCTCTGGTCTCCGAAGAAAGCAGACAATCGTGTGATGGGAACCACAGTCATGTGGAAGAGTGCTAAATCTAAAGAAGTAGAGAGCTTCCCTACGACTCCTTGGGCGAAAGACGTGGCTAAGAACTACGCAGCCACTAAGTCAGAATGGTATTGGGAATACTCAGACAACGATAAGCACCAAATCCATGATGCAGAGGACATTCGTGACCACATGTTCAGAGCTGTATATGGTAATTTTTCTAATGTTAAGAAGAACCCACTCAACGCAAAACTTAAGTTGTCATGGGTCGCATACATCGGTGGAAAGCGTGAATCTCGTCGTCTTTTAGGTGACTACATTTACACCATGAATGATGTGACTAGCCACACTTACTTCCCTGACACAGTGGTAGAAGAAGAACGTGAGATCGATACTCACTACCAACGCACCTTGAAGGGCTACGTGGTAGACTTTATCTCTAAGGCGCTCTTCCGCAGACTAAAGGGACACTACTACATTCCGTTCCGCTCACTATACTCCAAAGAGATTCCAAACCTCATGATGGCAGGTCGCTGCTTCAGCTGTTCACACATCGGACTCGCTGGTCCACGTGTGATGAATACTACGGGTCAGATGGGCATTGCCTGTGGCTACGCAGCAGTAGTTTGTAAGAAGCACAATACCACTCCACGTGGAGTCTATAAAAAGCATATCAAAGAGCTTAGAACTCTGATAGGTTTCGAGAAATAATGAGAAATAAGACTCTATACCGCGTCAGTCATCTCTGCATGCTGCTGAACTTTATCGTTCTAGTAGTGACAGGGGTGCTGCGGTTTATTCAGCCGTTTAGTATCGCTGTGACGCGAGTCCACATGCTCTGTGGATTTGCGATCACGCTACTCATCGGCTTCCATATCATTGGCAGAATCCGCCAGATGAAGACGATGGTGAAGAGCCGACAGGGAGTGAATTACACCCCTGTCATTCTCAGCCTAGTGCTCTGTGCGCTCTATTGGTCAGCTGCTTGGTATGCTTGGCCAGGAGCGAAGCAAATGGTCGACCTCAGCTACGAATCGAGACACAAAAAAGAAATCTTCAGAGCGAGTCAAAACATCATCGCTTCAGATGAAAACACGACTCTGAGTTCCTTCAAGTTGACTTCAGAGAAGGCATCTCTGGCAGTAGATATTGATTGGAGTGAACTAGGGTCCAAATCAGACACAGACGTCGCTATCTGGGTAGAAACTAAATCAGGATCGATGATCGAAACCATGTTTCTCTCGAATGGCCTCCACTACTCTGAGAAGATCAAACGTCAATCAGGTGAACCAATGCGTGGTGACCTCTTACCTGTCTGGAGAAACCGCTACACAGCGATTTGTGGGATTGACCCTGATGGTCAGCTCGACGCACTTTCAGGACCGACCAAGAACCACAAATTCGACCTCAGCAACAATTTATCATCCGGCGAAGCTTTCTCAGTCTTTGTAGAAATCAATGCTAAAGACGATAAGCAATCATCGGTAATCTACGCGGCCCTCATCGATCCCGAATCACCGAATGCTTATACTCTCTTATCTATTTTAGGATCTGGAAAAGGCGCCAAATACTCTGGTGCTATCAACTACGATTTAAATGATCTAACCAGCGCTAAACTACTAGTCGACAAGATCCTCATCCACACTGTCTGGGAAAAGTAGTCTGAACTTTAGCTAGAAGAGGAGAGATAGTGATTGCCAAATAGGCTTCTCGATTGGTAGATATATCTTATGAATTTTGCACCCAAAGCCATCCTCTCTACATTTCTCCTCCTTAGTGTTCCCACTGTTTCTTTAGCACAAGCTCCAGCCGCAGAAAAAGCACCAGCGATCAGTGAAGCTATGCAGCCATTAGCAGAATCCGTGAAAGCTAAAATGATAGATGTATTCGTTGGCGCTATAAGTAAACTACAAGGTGGTAACCTCCCACCTGAGCTTAAGACAAAGATGAAAGAAAAAGCTGCTAGTGAAATAATCTCATCAGAAATTTTCCAGTGGGATAAAGCTCAGCTCGAAACATTCAAAACTGACCCTACCATTTTCAAAGCAAGTGCAGACTTTCTTGCTAATCCTCCCGCTAAAGACGAACGCTCAAAGTCGATGATTGCAGCGTTTAATGAACAACTTGAAGGAATCAATAAAGATTCAAAACTGGCTGACAAGCTTGCTCTAGCAGGAATCAAAGAACTCGTCCTCAATCAACTAGAAGGCCGAGTCAAAATGAGAAACATAATGCTCATGAGAAAACTGCATCTGAACTTGATGGAAGCTGAGTTAGAAGATTTTTCCACCTACACATTTAAAGAAGAAGAATTATTCACTAACCTAGATGGCAAAAAGTTAGCTTGGAAACTCAACAAAGCGGCTAAACACTCTGATCCTATTCTTATCTCTCCAGAAAAAGCTGCTGGCAAATTCATCGTCCTGCAAAAAGATGGTGCAGTAATGTTGCGCAGCGAAAAAGAGCTTCAAACTCTGCTGAATAAGTAAGCTAGGATTCCCCCTCCCCTGTTTTACCGTCTACACTTTCTCTTCATTCCACTTTATGATCGCTCTTAGGTTGAGTAGCATGAAGATCAAGTTGGCGAGAAACATAGCCAAGCTAGATGTCTGAACACCCAACACCATCCAGCAGACATTGCCCACGATCATCAGCACGAAGCCGCTCTTCTCCTTATTGCCAATCTTCCATATAGCAATGAAAGTCAGCAGCATTGCGAGCCAATCAACTCCATAAAATTGTAAGGTATTCTCAAACATGCACACTGATAAATAAGTCTCGCTTGTTTAGCTATCATAAAAGAGCAGACACGATTGGTAGCAATCGCTCATACTAGTATCTCCTTACTTTCTTGAGCAGATATAATCAATGTCACTTAAATTACTAAATTCCACTTTCTGAAAAAAAATTCGAAAAATAAATGTTAACGCTAAGAACATTTATGGCATATATAGTAAATGACCAATAGTTCCGAACATATGCAGCAATTTGTAAGCCTCCTGACTAATCATCAGGAGCTGATACGCTCATACATCATTTCACTTGTCCCAGGCAGCCCTGACGTCCTAGATATTCGTCAGGAGGTCAACATCCTGCTCTGGGAGAAAAAGGACGACTTTGAAGTTGGATCAAATTTTGGAGCGTGGGCTTGCACCACAGCCTATTACAAGGTTCTAGATCACCGTAAGAAACAGAAACGTGACGGGATTTTAGTCTTTAGTGATAAGCTGACAGAAGCTCTAGCGGGTGAATCTGAGTCACGCACTCCAGATCTCATTGAGAGCAAACGTAGAGCTCTGGACTACTGCCTCGCTAAACTGAAAGGCAGAGAGCGAAAACTATTAGATGCTCGCTACAGCTCAAAAGGCGGTGACATGGAACTCCTATCCTCAGATACAGGCCGCTCCCGTGCATCATTGAGGATTAGTCTCCACCGACTTAGAGGTTCCCTTCGTCAGTGTATTTCTCAACAACTTACTACAGAAAGAGGTGAAGCGTGAACCCTGACTTATTTGCTTCTTACATGTCACGCTTGATGGATCGTGATCTCTCACCTGATGAATTTTCCCAGCTAGAGCAATATCTTGAATCTAGCCCAGAAGCCAGAGCAGAGTATCTAGACTATGTAGATCTGCATAATGTCATCAATCTAAAGTTGAATAATGATGGCCTACCTCAGCTAAACACGTCTAATATAATCCCAATAGACAAAATTATTCGCCGCCAGAAAAGAAGAACACTGCGAGTAGTAGCCCTCTCAACTGCTGCTATTTTAATGATTGGCTTACTCGTGATGAACCTCTTTTCTTTCGATAGTGATCCACCATTAACATTTAAATCGGCTCCAGGCACCCAATTCACAGTCACACACTCAGCAGCACTAAAAGAGAAACCAAAAGAATTAGTTTTACTGAAAGGATCCAGCTTGGAGCTTACTCAAGGCACTATTGAGCTGACGTTTGAATCCGGAGTAAAGTCAATCATTCAAGCTCCTGCTAAAATCACACTCAAAGCTGATGACATTCTATATATGCGACAGGGTATTGCTTGGTTTCAGGTGCCACCTGGTGCTGAAGGATTTCAGGTTAACACAGCCGACCTCAATATTGTCGATCTAGGCACAGAGTTCGGAGTCATCGCCAAGGCTAAAGATAATGATGAGATCCATGTGCTGAAAGGCAAAGTAAATGCTCAAGCTCTCAATCACAAAAAAGAATTCGCCACACTCTCAGCAGGAGAAGCTAGACGTGTTGATCCTGTCGGCAGACTCACTACCATTCCTGTAAAAAGCTCATCTTTCCTCACTATTTTACCAAAGTCACTACCTTACATACACTGGAGTTTTGATGAACAAGATCGTTTTCAAGCGACTGGCAATCACCCTTTCGTCGCTAATATTAAGACCACGCAGCATTCCGACCCTCAACTATCTCCCGGAAAGACAGGCTCAGCTCTGGCGTTAAATGGTAAAGGCCAACACCTCGTCACTAATTGGGCTGGCTTTGAAGGTAATCGTGCACGCACTATCGCATGCTGGGTGCGCCTACAAAAAGACACGCAACTCCTCTCCTATGGTGGTATTGCTGGCTGGGGGGATTCCTCTCTAAGTAATGGAAAATGGAAAATAGTCGTCGACAAACTGAAATCCACTAAAAAGATGGTTTTAAGGTTGTCTTGGGGCGATCACTGGATCAATGGCACCACCGATCTCGCTGACGGAAAGTGGCATTATATTGTAGCTACCACTACTGGAGAACAGAGTGAACAAGGCTCTCTGCAGGCCGAACTTTATGTTGATGGAAAACAAGAGCCCACCAGCTTCCATAGTGATCCAACTGTATTGAACAAGCCGCGATCTCCAAAGCTAAATACCAATAACAAAACAAATAACGCCGTCCCCCTAATCATTGGCTCAAGCCTTTCTAGGAACATTCGTTCCAGAACCTTTTTCAAAGGGAAAATCGACGAACTCACTATTTACGATGGTCACATGACTAGCGAAGAGGTGAAGCAATTGAGCAATCCCTGAAAACCAAAAAATAAGACCAAACTAATAAAATAACAAACCAACTAAACAAATATGAAAAAAACAATAATTCTTACCAGCCTCATTGCTAGCGCTGGATTTGCAAACGCAGCTGTCGCCCTAGTAGACTTCAGTAATAATGTGAATACTACAACAGCGGGCTGGGATGTTCTCGGAGTTTCTGGAGCTACTGGTAATGGTGCTGATGTTGCAGTAACTACTTTGACTACTGGTTGGCAGCTTGCTATCGACTTCGACAATACCGCAGCAGTAGGTGTAGGTGGAGCTGGCATCGCTGGTGCGGCTGGTGCCACAATCACTGAAGCAAATGCAATCGTTGATGGTTTCTTCATTCAGAATAATACTGACGTAATCACATTGAACTTTAGCAACCTCACAGCAGGTGCAAACTACGATTTCGTAGCGCATACTGGACGTAATGGTGGTGGTGCAGATGCTACAGTGGGAGGAGTAACTTCCACATGGGCAGCAGGAGGTGGACAAGAACTCAGCTTCACTCAGCAAGCTTCTGGAACTGGAACACTTTCATTTACGTTCTCAAGTGCTGGAAACAACGCAACACTCAATGCTCTGTCAATCGCTGACGGAGCACCGATTCCAGAGCCATCATCAACAGCTCTTCTTGGGCTTGGTGGTCTTGCTCTTATCTTACGTCGTCGTAAGTAATCTACCTTTTTTGAAACGTCTTAATTTTGCGTTTCACATATAAGTGTTCTGGCGGGGAGAAGTAATTCTTCCCGCCAGTTTTTTATCAAGTCTTCTTTATTGTTACACGTCCTTATCGTTCTCACTATTTTCTATGAAATTTCTATCTAGAGTAGCTCTTATATTGAGCTGTATCTCACTTCCGCTCAGCGCTCGCATACTCAGTGTCAACTTCGAGGCGGGAACGACTAGCTCTGGTGATGAACTAGCGGCAGCTGATTCAGCCGGTGTCTTTAGCATCGCCCACTGGAACAATATCAATGTAGGAACTCTCAATGCTTCTCATGCTGTCAATGTCCCCTCCACTCCACTAAAGGATGATACTGGCGTAGCCACGACAGGAACGATCGCAATCAATTTAGCCTCTGCCTACGTAGGCAATTCGGGCTCAGGGTCATCCACCAATAACCATAAAATGATGTCGAGTTTCGTTGCTCGTAATGCAAGCGACAGCGGGAACATCTCAATAGCCAATCTCCCCGCACCTTATACCGCAGGTTATTCAGTTTACGTTTACTTTGATGCTGATGCCAACACTAGAACTTTCGATATCACCGTAGATGGCACTACTATCCAAGCCAAGGACGCATCGACATTTAACGGAACTTATAAAAACGCTGCTACCACACCACTAGATGCCAACTATGTAGTCTTCACTGGACTCACAGCTTCTAGTTTTAGCATTATAATGGACTCAGACTCAGGCCGAGCTGCGCTTAATGGTATTCAGATTGTTTCAGATGACCATCCAGTCCCTCCTACTATTCAGTCTTTTACCGTGAATGATTATTACGTTGCTCCCGGCTCACCCGTTACCTTTAGCTGGGAAACTGACGGGGCCACAACCATTTCTATTGATCAGAGTGTGGGCGATGTCACATCACTCACAAGCAATGGTGATGGAAATATTAGCTCGAATGTAGCAAGCACTACTACCTATACACTTACCGCTACCAATGTAGCAGGCACAGCCACTGAGACTCTCCGTGTAGGTGCTGGTGTCGCTAGGCCGAATATTGTCTTCTTCATGGTAGACGACATGGGCTGGCAAGACACCTCAGTGCCGTTCCACACTTCTCCAACATTGTTCAACGCACAATACCGAACTCCTAACATGGAAGCTATCGCAGCTAGCGGTCGAAAGTTTACTAGAGCCTATGCATGCGCAGTCTGCTCACCCACACGAGTATCACTGATGACTGGTCTTAATGCAGCTCGCCACAAGGTCACTAACTGGACACTTATTCAGAACCAAGATCAATCAGACACGTCATCGACACTACACCCTCCAGCGAACTGGAATGTGAATGGTCTGGGACCAGCTGCTGAGACAGCCACACGTGTGCTCAAGACAGATGTCACTCTGCCGCGTCTACTCCAGCAAGCAGGCTACCGCACCATTCACGCTGGCAAAGCCCACTTTGGTGCAGCAGGGCTCCTAGGCGCAGACCCTATCCAGATTGGCTTTGATGTGAACATCGCAGGTCATGCAGCAGGAGGACCTGCTAGCTACTATGGCACTAGCAATTTCGGCACCGGCCCTTTTCACGTTCCTGGACTTGAGCAATATCATGGACAAGATATTTTCCTTACCGAGGCTCTGACTCTAGAAATGAATAAATCTATTGAAACTGCGGTGCAAGATGGAACTCCATTTTTTGCCTACATGGCAAACTACGCTGTGCACGTTCCTATTCAGCAGGACTCACGCTTTAGCGATAATTACCCGACTCTTAATTCCACTGAGCGAGCTTACTCAACCTTAGTAGAAGGCATGGATAAATCTCTAGGTGACATTATGGCTAAACTGGACGCTCTCGGTGTGGCTGAAAACACACTAATCATCTTCTACTCAGACAATGGTGGTATATCCTATGCAGCACGTGGATCGTCTCCCTATGGCGGAGCAAACACCCACAACTGGCCACTCAGAGCTGGCAAGGGATCATGCTATGAGGGTGGAACACGTGTCCCATTTATTGCCAGCTGGGCAAAGACGGACACCAATAACACCTTCCAGCAAAACTACCCAATTACAGCCAACTCGACCTGCAACTCACCACTCATCGTAGAGGACATGATGCCTACTGTGTTAAAAGCCGCAGCTGTGACCATTCCCTCTGGTATCGATGGTTTTGACATTTCAGGCTACATCAACAGCACCACGGGATTTGAGCGACCTAACGAAACATTCCTATTCCATTACCCACACATCTGGACCAATGGTGCCGTTGGCCAGAACCAAGGATACGAGCCTTATTGCTCACTAGTAGAAGGCAGCTGGAAAGTGATCTACCTCTACCACAATGACCGCTGGGAACTCTATGATCTAGCTACAGACATCGATGAAAACAATAACCTAAGTAATAGCAACCCAGCTAAGCTTATGGAGCTCTCTCGTAAAATGATACAGCTCATCGAGGAACGCACTGGCCAATACCCTGTGAATCCTGTGACCTCACTTCCTATCACCCTGATCATGCCTAATAAGCCTGCTGTAGACACAGATAACGACGGAATCCCTGACAACACCGAGGATGCTAACAACAACGGACTCCCAGACCCGGGAGAGACAAACCCAGATAACGACAATTCCGATGGTGATAACGTCAAAGACGGCAGTGAAATAAAAATCGGCACAGATCCCTTAGATCCCACTAGCTTCTTTAAACTAGCACAATTAGTTCTACCAAACGGAGATCTTCAGATAACTTGGCCTTCAGCACCAGGCGCCACCTTCACACTCCGCTCTAGTGCTGACCTGGATGACTGGGATGTAGTAGCCACCAGCATTCCTGCATCCGCTGGCACCACCACTAGCTACAACGCAGGCCAAACTACTGGCACTAGCTATTTTTACCATCTTGAGTTAGAATAACTTAAGATCTCAATGAAAATTCTCAAATCTCCCGTCCTAATTTCCTCATCAATAAATAAAATCTGTAAGTCATATGAAACTAGCACTTATCCTCATCTCACTTCTCTTAAACTGTAGCCTTCTGGCAGTAAACATAGGACTTAATTTCACAAATGCCGATGCGGATAAATCTCTGCTAGCAACTGATTCAGCAGGTGTTGCTCCACATCAGAACTGGAATAACATGACGAATGCCACAGGAGCACAGACTACCGCAAACCTGAAAAACGATAGCGGCGTAGCAACTACGGCATCTGTATCTACATCCTTTGGATTTACTAATCAGAACGGTGGTGGCACAGGCTCAGCCAATGACAAACTCTATAGAGCATACGGCCTAATTAAGGATGCAGAATCCATCGTGGTCAGTAACATCCCAGCTTCTATCACCACTAACAGCTACGATGTCATTGTCTATTTTGACCTAAATCTAGGAGTCGCTGCTCGTTCATACGCATACACAATCAACGGGGTAACACAGGCTGGTGAGGAGGATGCTGGCTTTTTCTCAGGAACATTTAAACAAGCTACTGGGAATACTGTAGCCACTGCTACTCAGGGAAACTATGTTCGCTTCTCAGGCCTGACTGCATCTACCTTTACTCTTACTGGTGCGGCTTCTCTAGGGAGGGCTCCTATCAGTGGGATTCAGATAGTAGGGAATACTTCACCACCTCCAGTGATCGTTTCATTTACGAGTTCTTTAATGTTTTTTACACCCGGTGATAGCGTCACCTTAGACTGGACCATCACCGGTGCAACATCCGCGTCGATTGATCAGGGTGTGGGCAATGTCGCCCTCACCGGCAGCACTGTGGTCACTCCTACCACCACTACCACATACACACTAACCGCTCTCAATGGCACTACACCAGTCACTGCCGAAGTTACCGTCATTCTGTATAAAGGGGAAATTCATATTTATCTACTAGGAGGCCAATCTAATATGCAAGGAGTGGGTCGGAAATCTAAGCTCGCTGCTAGTCTACTGGATATACCTGAAGTGATGCTCTACCACTCTGATGATGTCTTTAGCACTGGTGGAGCTAATACATGGATGACACTCCGCCCTGCTGGGTTTAATAGTGCTAGCTTTGGTCCAGAGATTGGCTTTGGTGATGCTCTGCGTAAGCTTTGCCCCAATAAGAATATCGCATTTATTAAGCATGCATTTGGTGGCTCTAGTCTAGAAATCGACTGGAAACCAGGCGCTAATGCCGCAGATACTGCAAACTGGGGGCCTAAATATACTAAATTTGTCTCCACAGTAAATGGCGGGATCAATGCGCTAATAGCAGAAGGCTACACACCTGTCATTCATGGCATGTGCTGGCAACAAGGAGAGCAAGATGCCAAAGATGGTGTGAGTGCACCTGAGTCTAACACAAGCGCAGACGACTACGGAGCTAATCTCTCACACTTGATAGATAGAGTGCGTGAGCAATTCAGTGCCTATGCTGCACCCGGTGGAATCCGCTTTGTTCTAGGTCAAGTTCTCCCCTACGCACCTGCTGGTGGAGATGTAGTCACTCGTTTCACAGGTAGAGATTTAGTGCGTCAAGCTGAGCTGAATCTGGATGAAAATTCTGGTAATGCTCTTGCTAAGTCAAACACAGCGACAGTCCCTACCAATAGCACCGATCACCCATCACACGAACAAGAATCAGACGGCTACCGAGACACGGATGAAGTGCATTTAAATGCGACAGCTCAGCTAGCCCTAGGCCGCTCTATGGCCTACAAAATGTTTAACCTTACACCTCAAACATTTTCAGAATGGGCGACCGCACAAGGTGTAACGGGTAATGCTGAAGACGATGACGACAATGATGGAGACACCAATTCAGAAGAGTTCTACCAAGGAACAGACCCGACTGACGCATCCTCATTCCTAGACACGGATGCAAAGATCGAGGATGTGGAGGGAACTAACTATCTTACCATTACCATCATCAGAGACTTGAATGCACTCGATGTCTCAGCCATCGCTGAAATCTCAGAAGATCTAATAGACTGGAATGACGGGATAGCTCCAGTTTTAGTAGAGTCTAGCAAGGTTGATAATCTTCAAACAATCAAATATCGCGCTCCTTGGAGCATCACTGATATGAGTCACCCTAAAGCTTTTCTACGTTGTAAAATAGCCGTAGAATAACTCCTTTCGCATTATAATCAAAGCAATCTAAAAGGATTTGTAACACTCTGTAAATTAGTGCTATAATTAGGACCCCCTAGGCTTTTTTTATATTTGTAGTTGGGGTAGTGCTGCTGAAGCCTGTTCGGAGTTTAGCGTAGAACTAGACTTGAAAAAATTTGACATTATTTATCAACTCAATATGATCTAATTGTTAAACCCATAAGCCCTTATAAAATATGATCAAACAATACTTAAACGCACTTGGAATAGCCGCACTATCAGTCAGTTCGGCCTCAGCTGGACTAGTTGCCCACTATGACTTTACCGATGGTGATTTACTCGACAATGAAGTAGGAGCCAGCAACACATTGACCCATATTACAACGGGAGCAGGAGGAGGAGTGACAATCAATAGCGATGGGTCAGCTGCATTTGCGGGAGATGATACCAACCAGGGTTACTTAGAGACGGCGGCCTTCGGGACTGTTGGTGTGACCAACTATACCGTCTCATTCTGGTGGAAAACCAGCACCTTTGCTCAGGGTAACTTTCAAGGTTTGTTCTCCAATGATGATGCAGGTGTAGGGTTTTCATGGCAGTTGGATAGTAACGGAGCTGATATGCGCTTTATATCTAGTGGGAACCCAAATCTTACCTACGCAGAAAGTAATTTAGCAGCAGATACTTGGTATCACACGGTGATCCGTAAAAATGCAGCTGGCGCTAATTACACCGAAGTATTCATAACAGCAGAGGGAGCAGCTGGCCCTAATCTTGTAATGAACCAAAATGCAAACCCAGGTGGCTTGAATGAATACCGACTTGGCGTAAACCGAAACTCCGACAGCTTGTTCCAGATGGACATGGCAAACGTGAAAATCTACAACGATAACACGGTTGATCTTGCGACCTTACTTGCGGAGGGACCTCAAACAGTTCCAGAACCATCAACATCAGCACTACTTGTCTTGGGCGGCCTAGGTTTAGCATTCAGACGAAAAAAGAGTTAATACTCAGACCTTTGTGATTTCAGCCATCCTCCTTTTAGGGAAGGGTGGCTTTTTTATGTATATTCTTCTTTGCTTGGACTGAAGACTGCCTTTCTATAACCTTACAATCTAAACTGAAAGAGAGGATGAAAATTAAAGATCAGTTATTTTCATTAGTAATGTTAAGATATCCTAAATCACGCTGTTATTAGGTATAGGCTTATGGCGAAGAACTCCAATACTCCACTAAATATCCAATTTGTCAGTCTCTTGACTGAACATCAGGCGGACTTGTGGGCGTATATCATCTCCCAGCTACCAGGCAGCTCAGATGTTGAGGATGTTTTACAGAAGACTAATCTCACGCTCTGGACCAAGCAAGACCAGTTCCTGATAGGCTCTAACTTTGTCGCATGGGCATTCACGGTTGCTAGATTTGAAGTATTAGCTCACCTCAAGAAACACAAGCGGCAAGACTGGCTGGTCTTTAATGATGAACTTTCTGAAACTATCGCGGCAGAAGCGCAACAATGTGTAGCTGGAAGTAATAAGCGTTTAATCCTGCTAGAGAATTGTATGCAGAAAATGCGACCGCAAGACGTGGAGCTATTACGCCAGAGGTATCAGAGCCGCTCCGCACTCAGCGAGTATGCAAAACAATGTGGACGTTCAGTTTCCGCCCTCTCAGTGACTCTTCACCGTGTCCGAGCAGCACTCAGAAAATGTATCGAGAAAGGAGAGTTGGCATGAACCCTGAACTAGAAGATCAGATTCAGAAGCTCGTAGAGGGAACCATCAGCAAAGATGAATTTCATGCACTGGAACAAGTATTAGCAGCTGATCCACAAGCCAGACAACTTTATTACCAGCATGCATCACTCCACCAAGCCCTCCAATACAGACTTTCTAGATCGTCTCAGAGTTCAACTGGCTTACAAGGCTTGGCTCAGTCGAGATTGAAAAGACAACGCGTAAAAAGTCTCAAGTTTACGGCATTTGCGGCAGCGGCTCTCGTGATCGTGAGTCTTACTATTCTCAGCTTCTTTAGGACTGATGAAAACTCATCTCGGTTAGTATTCAAGTCAGCTCCTGCCACACTCTATACAGTCACCCACCCGGCTAACCTTAAAGAGAAACCAGAAGGTCTGGTGCTGTTGAAAGGCTCAAAACTTGAAATCACTCAAGGCTCTGTTGAATTAACATTTCAGTCTGGAGTGAAGTCTGTTATCCAAGCTCCTGCAAATGTAACGCTTCGTGCTGACGACACTCTGTATATGCATCAAGGCACAGCATGGTTCCAAGTCCCCTCTGGAGCGGAAGGATTCACCGTCAATACTTCTGAACTACATATTGTAGACTTAGGCACAGAGTTCGGCGTCATCGCTAAACCTAAAGATCTCGATGAAGTGCATGTGCTCAAAGGAAGAGTGAAAGTCTCAACGCTAAACCACAAAAAAGAAGTCGCCACGCTATCCGCAGGTGAAGCGAGACGCACTGACCCCGTAGGCAGACTTACTAGTATTACAGCAAAAAATACAGCCTTCCTCACAACCTTACCAAAATCTCTACCCTTCATTCATTGGAGCTTCGACCAACAAGATCGTTTCCAAGCAACTGGCAATCACCCTGCCGTAGCAGATATTAAGACGGCTCAGCACTCATACCCTCAGTTAATCTCTGGTAAAAATGGATCTGCTCTTTCCCTAAACGGCAAAGGCCAGCACCTCGTTACCAACTGGCCAGGCTTTAAAGGGAACCGTGCACGCACTGTCGCCTGCTGGGTGCGCCTACCAAAAGACACACAATACAACGGCAACTTAAGTGGTATCGTCGGTTGGGGAGACCGCTCCTCAGCAAACTCTAAATGGAAGGTCATAGTCGCTAAGCAAAACAAAAATGCTCCAGCAGTATTGAGACTCTCTTGGGGTGATCGTGGTATCAAAGGCAACACCCTGCTAAATGATGGAAAGTGGCACTATATAGTAGCGACTTCGACCGGTCTACTGAATGAAAAAGGCCTCCTTCAGGCTGAACTTTACGTCGATGGAAAGAAAGAACAGATCACACACCAAACATTCCAAGTCAGAAAAAATGCCCCTTCCAGTAAAGGATTCGACACCAATACGGTCACAAAAAACTCCCAACCTCTCATGATTGGCTCAGATCTAATGAAAGACGTTAGTGCTAGAACCTTTTTCAAAGGAGAGATTGACGAACTTACGATTTACGATGGTTATATGACCAGTAAGAATGTGAAAGAACTGATCCACCCCTGAAAAGTAAAGATCCTAAATATTAAACCTTTTAGTTTTATCCGTCAGGCTTCGGCTTGGCGGATTTTTTGTTTCATTATTTATGGTCGTAGAGTGAAGGATGAAGAAAAAATCATTTATTTTCACCAAGCTTGTTAAGATTTTCTGAATCACGCTGTTATTAGTGAAGTTATTGATCTCAGGAAGCCCAGAGATAAGTAAAACAAACCAATAAAAAAATAATAACATGAAAAAAACAATCACAATTGCGAGTCTCATCGCAACGACAGGATTAGCTAGTGCAGCAACAATCATTTCGTCAACATTTGATGCGAACACTGGTGCTACTACAATAGCAGGTAACGCTAACAACACTTCTGGTTCAAGCTCATTGACCGTAACATGGACAGGCGACGAGTCTGGCTCAGGTAGTGCTCTAACAGCAATCGCTCCAGCAGCAGGATTCACAATCGTGAATAACGGTGCTAATTTATACTCCAACAACAACGTTGCATACATTGGACACAATCTTAACATTGCTGACAGAGCTAACCCAAGAGGTTATTCATTCACATTCACTGCTGCTTCAGCTTATGACCTAACTGGTTTAACTGTTCTCGCTGGACACACAAATGATTCAGCAGCTTCAAACCAATCTTTCGCTTCAGATCTCACGGTCTCTATTAGTGGAGGTGTTTTCTCTGATACTACAAATGTTGACTACACCACTGGAGCGGCAATCCTAACACAGAACTACGACCTCACAGGAACTAGTCTAGCTGCTGGAACTGAATACACAGTAACTGTAACAAGCGCCAATATGCCTGGTGGCGGAGCTTACGCTGTCTACGATGGAATCACACTTGAAGGAACCGCAGCTGTTCCTGAGCCATCATCAACAGCCCTTCTCGGGCTTGGTGGACTAGCTCTGCTCTTACGTCGCCGTAAGTAATCTATTTTCATAGAAACGTTTTCGTTTTTCGTTTCATCTATCAATGTTCTGGCGGGGGGAAGTGATTCTTCCCGCCAGTTTATTTCTAACAACCAACCGCCCTCTAGCTCTAATTAATCCAGCCGTATTCTCATGAAATTTCTAGCTATATCCGCCAGCATTCTGACATGTCTCTCACCAGTGCTTCACTCCAGCACACTGAATGTTAATTTTGAGATCGGCACTAATAGCTCTGGCGATGAACTCGCAAGCATTGACTCTGCAGGTATTATCAGCTCTACTAATTGGAACAACATCAGTGTAGGAAACAATGGGACACATGCTGTAAACATCCCAACTACTTTACTAAACAACAACTCGGGTGTCGCCACTACTGCTACGATTGCGGCTAACCTAGGAACTGCCTACGTCGGCGCCTCTGGTTCAGGATCCAGCACCACAGACCATAAAATGATGTCTGGATACGTAGCTTGGGATCCTGTCGACGGAACAACTCCTGAAGATACTGGCACCATCACCATTTCTAATCTCCCAGCCAACTTTACAGCAGGCTACAAAGTCTACGTGTATTTTGATGCAGACGTCAATAACCGCACCTTCGATGTCACCGTCAATGGCACGACTATAAGCGGAGCAGACTCAGCTACTTTCTCTGGTGAATATCTCCCCGGAGCTGCCGCGGCACCAGCGAATGCCAACTATGCTCTCTTCTCTGGCCTCACAGCTAATAGCTTCACTATCGCCATGAATTCCAACACTGGACGAGCTGCGATCAACGGAATCCAAATCGTCTCAAATGACCACGCTGTTCCACCTACGATTGAGTCCTTCACTGCCAACGATCACTATGTAAGCTCAGGCACTGGCATCACCCTCAACTGGCAAACTACAGACGCTACTAGCATCTCAATTGATCAGTCAGTAGGAAACGTCACTAGCATCTCTACTGATGGAGATGGCAATATCAGCGCCAACATCAATGCTACCACTACCTACATCCTCACAGCTTCCAATAGCTCAGGCAGCGTAGTAAAAACGCTTAAAATAGGAGTGGGCCCACCACGACCAAATATTCTTCTCTTCGTTGTCGATGACATGGGAAGTCAGGATACCTCAGAACCCTTCCAGGTCGACAGCTCAGGTAACGATGTCCCAAGCACTCTCAACGCACGATACAAAACTCCCCACATGCAGGCGCTAGCAGCGAATGGAATGAAGTTCACCCACGCTTATGCCATTCCAGTCTGCACACCGACACGCTGCAGTCTCATGAACGGTCAAAACTCGGCAAGACATCATGTTACCAACTGGACCAGCCCCAGCTACAACGGAGAAACAGGAAACAATACCATCCCCAGTCACAACTCACCTTTGAACTGGCGCAGAACTGGACTCGATGTTTCTTCTGGCACTCTTCCATCAATTCTTAGTGGAGCTGGATACAGGAGCATCCACGCTGGTAAAGCTCACTTTGGAAATGACACAGCTAACAAAGATCCTCTCAACGTGGGATTTGACGTCAACATTGCTGGAGGATCGATAGGTCATCCAGGCTCCTACACGGGGACTTACGGTCAAGGAGGCAGCCATGCTGTTCCTGGCCTCAGCGCATACCATAACACCGGAACTTTTCTAACAGAAGCCCTCACTCTAGAAATGAATAAAGCTATCGAAGATTCAGTAAACGATGGTGTCCCATTTTTCGCTTACATGTCTCACTATGCGGTGCACGCTCCCTTCCAATCTGATCCACGATTCACAGCCAACTACCCCACACTCTCAGGTAACGCACTAGCATTCGCTACGATGATCGAGGGCATGGACAAGTCGCTTGGTGACATCGTCGCCAAGATCAATGCGCTTGGAGTGGGAGAAGACACCTTAGTCATTTTCATTTCCGACAATGGCAGCGACTCCCCATCAGGAAGTGCTCCTCTACGTGGTAAAAAAGGCACCAAATACGAAGGAGGTTCACGCATTCCAATGATCACCGCTTGGGCAACACCTAATCCACTAGGCTCCTTCCAAACAACTCTCAATATCCCAGCGAATAGTTATGAAGACGACATCGTCACCTGTTTTGACATCTTCCCAACTATCCTCAGTGTTGCCAATGTTAGTCACACCAATGTCATCGATGGTCACGATCTCAGTTCCTACCTCAAGGCTACAGCTGGCACTCACCGCCCTCAGGAGCTGTTGATACATTTCCCCCACGATCACAACTCGGACTACTACACCTTTTACCGTGAAGGACCTTATAAACTGATCTATAATTACGCTCCAAACACCTACGAACTCTACAACGTCGTCACTGACATTTCAGAAGCTACGGATCTCGCTGCTAGTGATCCTAACAGAGTCATGGCAATGGCTCGCAAGATGGCTATCGCTCTAGATGCCCATGGAGCCCAGTGGCCAACCTTCGATACCTCTCCCACTGATACAGATGACCCACATGCCATGCCTAGCCTACCAGCGGTAGATCTCGATAATGATGGAGTGCCAGACAACGACGAAGATGCAAATGGCAACGGTATTGTTGACCCCAATGAAACGAATCCCGACAACGACAACTCAGATGGTGATAACGTCAAAGATGGTAGTGAAATAAAACTAGGCACCGATCCGCTAGATGCCACTAGCTTCTTTAAATTAGAGCAATCGTTTCTCCCAAACGGAGACCTCCAGATCACCTGGGACTCAGCACCAGGTTCGACATTCGCACTGAGTTCCACTGCCAAATTTGATGGATGGACAGTTATCGCCTCTGGTATTCCTGCCTCAGCGGGAACAACCACCAGCTACAACGTAGGTCAGCCAACTGCCGTGACGTATTTTTATCGCCTAGAACTAGAATAGTTCAAATCGCTGACTTGATTGGCTAGAGATAAGAGCTAGCATCATTCATGCTCACAAACGCTTTTCATAACTACCTTCAATCAGTCACTGCTAAAGGAGTTCTCTGCGCAGTTAGTATCGATGGAGTTGTCCAAACATTTTCTGGTGGGAGCATCACTAATGAAGAGCACGATACGCCTTTCTACATCTACTCCATTTCCAAGACATTCACAGCGGTAGCAACATTACTTCTATGCGAACAACACGGTAATTTTCTAGATCATAGTGTGCAGGAATTACTACCTCACTATGAGATTCCAAACGAGGTCACCGTGCGACAACTGCTCAATCACACCAGTGGGCTTTCCGATTATTTCATGCAGAAAGATTACCAAGATGCCGTGCATAACCACCCTACTAAGCCATGGTCGTATGAAAAGCTCATGCAAGTCGGTCTCAGGAAAACACCGCTATTTCCTGCAGGTGAAACTTTCTCCTACTCGAACCCAGGTTACGGGATGCTCAAGGAAATCATAGAGCTGAAATCTGGGCTAACTTTTTACGATTACATCGATAGAGTAATCATCAAACCACTTGGCCTAACAGAAACAAAACCATTCACAAAACTGGATCTAGATCATGAGTTACTAGCTGGCTCTGATCCAGAAATGGATGGAGACTTCAGAGAGCTCTATCACCCGGACTGGATAGCCACTGGATGCGTCATCTCCACAGTCACCGAGATCACACAATTCTACCAAGCACTCTTCTCTGGCAATCTTGTCACCCAGACATCGCTCAGTGAAATGACTGAGCTCATAGAGCTGAAATTCCCGTTACCAACGCCACGCATAGCGGCCTATGGACTAGGTCTCATGAGCGCTATCAACGACCCGAGTGGAGTCAACTTCGGCCACGGTGGTGGAGGTCCAGGCTACACTACTTATGCTCGACATTATCCAGACTACGACGGCAAACAAATCACCATCGCTCTCGTAGTCAACGCCTCTCTAGATAGAACTCCTTTCGAGCTAGCAGATGAAATCTTTATTAAGATCACCAAGGACTAATCAATCAATTCCCCAGCTTATTCTTCAGCACGTAGCGACCGTAAGATATTGTCACAAGGGCCACAGCAATATTGATCGCCACCATGCTCCACCAGAAGCCAGTGAGTTCGAAATTCAGCACACGCACCACTAGATAGAACACACCGAGTGGAAGAATAATCTTACGCACAACCGCCTCTGCAAAACCATACATCGGACGTTTCACAGCCTGTAAGAAGCCGATGTAAATAAAGCTCATCACATAAGCCCATTGCACAAACGCTACAATCCTCACGTATTCTATTCCCACCTGAATCACCTTCTCATCATCGGTAAAAATGCTCACCAATGGTCCAGCGAGTATGAACATCATCAGTGATGCTGCGGTAATTAGGTAAAGCCCATACTTAGCGCAGATCCGCACACATTCCTGCACTCGGCCTAACTCACCAGCACCATTATTCTGCCCCACTATCGAAACAATCGCAGAACCCAGACCGATCGCTGGCAACAAAACCAGCTGCTCAATCCGTGTCCCCACACCGAAGGCAGCCACAGCTTCTTCACCATAGTATTTCAGATAAAACGTCGTTACAAAGAAACCTAAAGCCACCGACATCATGTTAAAACTCGTAGGAATCCCCTGCTTCAGAATTTCTCCATACACTTTGAGTTTCGGCACGAAGAAGCTCGCACAGCAGTCGCTCAAATACCCTCTACGTATCACAGCCATTAGCATATACACACTGCCTAAAACCTGAATCAGCACCGTAGCCCAAGCAATTCCCTTGATCCCCATCGCAGGCAAACCAAAGCCCCCATAGAGAAACCACGGATCTAACAAAAGATTCAGAAAGAACCCAGTCACCAGCACTTTGCCGAATGTCTTACTATCGCCATGCGCAAGTAGCACAGCGTTGCACATACTATTCAGCAAAAAGAAAATAGCGCCCCAGAACAGAGGATGAATGTAGTCAGTAGCTAGAGTAAGATAGTCGCCACTAGCTCCGAGTATTCTAAATAATGGCTCAGCAGCAAACAAGCCCACCACCGTCAAACCAGCGGCACAAAAGAACCCGAGAGAAAATAACTGACTACTCAGAGCGGCCTCTTTCTCAGTATCCTTAGCCCCTATGGCATTTGCCACCAGAGCAGACGCACCACGAGCTACGCCTTCGCTCACTGCGATGATGATAAAGAAGACAGGAAATGACAAAGCCAACGCCGCCAATGCTTCCGTAGAGATCTGCCCAGCATAAAACGAATCCACCACATTATACATGGTGTTAAAGAAGAACCCGATACTCATCGGCAGAGCTATCCGCAAGATATGCGACTTCAGTGGACCTGTCGTCAGTGATGTTGATTTCGCCTTTGTTCTTACTTTCGCCATAATTCTAACCAAACTCTACCCGCTGAATCCATCACGACAAGCACCCTGTTTAAATTAGACCTTACTCCTCTTATTAAGGTTTCGCTAGTTTCTCATATTCAGCAGACTTCATCTCATTGCCAGCTACTTTATGAGCTTGAGACAAGAGTCGATAAAGATGAACTGATTTAGGACGTTTTTTTAGAGCAATCTCATAATATTTAATAGCGTCCTGAGGCTTAGAATTCCTGAGACATAGATCGCCAATCTCTTCCGCCATTAAACATGGTAGGAGCGGCGGTTCCATGTAAGCGTATTTGGCATCATCTTCTAGTAGAAATTCAGCCCAAGCTAGGTCAGTCGTATTTTTATCGAGATTCATTTGCCATAGCTTAGTGGCAGTTTGAAACACCTTGATCAGCATGCTAGCCTTGGCAGTTTCTCTAACACTACCAGGTTCATTCTTAGCAGCAGCGGCGAGGTTGAGAGCAGCATCTTGCAGCGCCTCTCCTTTTTCATAAATAACATTCGCATCCCCTTCAGGATTGGCTAATTCAGCTTTAATTTCACAGTAGAGTTTGAGGGCAGTTAGGTAGTGATAGAGAGCCTTACTCTTCTCTACACTCTCCAGAGAGATAGACTCTGTTGCCTTACCGTATTCTTTAAACCTCATATGAATAAAGCATTCTATCGTAGCGGCTAAATAGTTATTTTGACTCGTTGCTGCATTCTTTCTCTTAGGGTTATCGATAGAACTCGTTAGTAATTTCGCTATCTTAATCGCTTCTGAATAATTATCATTTTCAGCTAATGTTTTAGCCCAGAAGTGGAGGTTGTGTGTGTAGTTAGCATGATCACCCGGGGTGATTTTCTCTTTCTCAAAATAGCTTTTTTCTAGAGCATAACATTGTTCAAATGCTACAATAGCTTTCCCATAGTCTCCATTTAAAAAGTAAATATGCCCCGGCATATGGAGAAGATGACTGATACTGGCTCCATTTTCCGCTAACGTTTTTAGATATGGCTCAGCCTTTCTGAAATTAGGTCCAGTTTCAACAGTGTGAACATAGTAATGAATAAGAGCTAGGTTTTCAGGGTGTAATTTTAAGCCGTCTTCTAGCAGCTTGATCGCTTTCAAAGTGCCTCTTTTAGCTTGGCCTTTTGGATCGTGACCATCTTTCGTCCAATATGCCAAAAGACCTAGTGCATTCATATCGTCAGGATGTTTTTTGACGATTTCTTCTAGTGTGCTGCGAGAAATTTTGGCTCCAGAATAAATTAGCTCTGAAGCGGACTGGATGTAGAGCTGCTCATGTTTGGAGACGCTTGCCGCTAGCTCTTGAGCTTTTTTTAGAGCCTTTTTCCTTACGGCACCTGCCTCAGAATTATTACTAGGAAGAGACATACACACTCCCCAATACGCCATGGCACAATCTGGATCTTCTTCTATAGCCGCCAAGAAATAACGATAGGCCTCAAACTCCCAAAATCCATGCAGGCAGTTCAGCCCTTGATTAAAATACTCCTGAGCTTTATCACTCTTCGTTGTAATCTTAAGCTCAGCATCACCCAGCTTTTTGCGTAGCGGAGGTCGCTCAAGGGTCTTCATCCACGGCGCATAGAAACGGTCTAATGAACAACACCTACAAGCTTTTTCAGGAACTTCAGCAGTCTGAGCTACTAGAGGTAGCGCAGAACTAGCTGTGAAAGATGCCGATATTATAAAACAGCTTAAAAAATGTGTGCTCAATACCTTTAACATCCTCACATTTTCATCTATATCTCTTAAAAAGCAAGGATCGGTTTACTCTCTGTTCTCTTCTTATACGAGGGTTTAACATTACCACTATAACTCATAGATCCTTAGCATAATAAGAATCCACCTAGACCTAAAAAAACAAGTTAACCTTTATGATATTTTCATTGACTTACTAGTTAATATTTTCTAGTATTTTGGTCGAGTTCACCTCACCCCCCCAACTATATGAAATTTAACGCACTCAATAAATTAGCAATTTTCGCATCCCTCACACTAGGCTTAAGTTCTTTAGCATCAGCACAAAAAGAAGAACCAGGCGAAGGTGGTGGTGGTGGAGCAGGAATCGACTGTAACGGCCTCGGCACAGCGATTACTAACGGCACCTTTTATGAACGCACTGAACCAGCACCAGCTTTTGGTGGTGTTAACTTCATCGATCCAGGCCTTTCTATTAATGATAGTGTGCTTCCAACAAGAGTTACCACTGGAGTTCTAGCAGGAAGCTCAATGCGTGTCCAAGTAGATCCTTCTACAGGAAACACTACAACACAGTCCACAGGCGTAACAACTAAAGCCTCGTGCGTCACCACAGCAAGCTTAGCAATACCAACTGCTGGAGGTAGTAGCCGTCTTTTCTGGGATACTGGTTCAGGAATGAATCCACCTGCCGGCGCATCTTATCCTTACCCTATTACATCAACTACAGCCACAGACGGTCACTCTCAGTTTGGTTGTTTCCAAATATCAGGACAAACCGGTGGACAAAACTACTACGATTTCACCTACACTCTAGATTTCAGTGACCCTACTCAAGTGGATGGAATTTATTGGGAATCCTATGTTAACCACGGTGGAACTAAACAATTATTTGTAAATGGAGTCCTAGTAACTACTACAGTGAATAGCGCCAATGGCACTGATATTGATTCTAATGGAGTTAACAATTCTTTAAATCTCCAATACAATTTCATGGCAATCAATCAATCGCTTTCAGGAACTAATAATATCATCACTCTGCGTAGTATTGGAGCTGACCCAGTAGTTGGAGATTTCGCAGTTCTTGGTTGTTGCACTCCAGTGCCTGAGCCTAGCACGACATTACTTCTTGTAGGCACTTTCGCCGCAAGCTTGTTGCGCAGAAAGAGAGCTTAATTTTAGATTCATCATCAGATGATCTCTAAAAACTCCTTTGGTTTATCACTTCTACTCGGATTTCTATGTTTCGCGAGTGAAGTGTCTGGCAACCCTCAGGCTAAAGAAATTCAAAGAGAATTCTCAAATCTTAGTCATGAGCAACGTGTAGAATATCAGCAAATCATTGCTGATGTAGAACTCCAAATTAGTAAGCATAAGATCTTTAGCGCTTTAATTAAACTAGAACAGGCTAAAAAGTTATTCTCGCTAGATCCAGGTATTCCGCTCCGAAAAGCTAGGTGTTACTCTCTGTTACAACTCCATGATGAAGCAAGACACCATTACAAGCAGACCCTAAAAGTCGAGCCTACCAACTTCATAGCCCTCAACAGCTTAGTTGAAATTTCCTTCGACCAAAAGAAGTGGCACCAATGCCTACAAGACATTGAAAACCTAGCTACTAAACAACCGACTGCAGCATCCAGATACCCTCTATTAGCCTTAAAACAGCTGATCTGCCTAGATCAACTGAAACTCGAGAAGGAATACAAAGCCTTCCGTTTAATCATCGCTAAGAACTATACTTACATGAGCGACACGCCTTTGAGTTATTACGCTGATGCTCTAGACTCTTTGCGCAATAAGCATAAAGATGATGCCCATGACCAAATAGCTTCTGCCTTCAGAGTATTCTTGCAGCCTAAGCTTCATTTTACATGGAGTAAGCCTCTAGTAGACGCTGGCTACATGTCAGGTCACGAGTTTAATATGCAAAGATCCCCAAAAGATCCTTACCTGAAGTTCACCCTAGAATAAGATCGTTGAGTCTCTTGATTTAAATCTCGCCTTACTTATCGGCCTCATCCTTCTCCTCAGGCTCAACATCCCAGCCATCATAGGTGACATTACCCATGCAGGCTAGCGTGTTGGCTGATCTAGATACTCTGAAAACATTATCAAGATCATTTAAATCAACTTTCTGTTTAAGTAGCATTTCATAATAGACATTACCCTTCTTGTCTTTTTTCTCTATTACTTCGAAAGTAGAGCGTTTAGAGCCTTTGGTAAAACGCTTCATTTTATCTTTGTTTCTCTCCGATCTCGTCCAGAAATAGTAGGCCACAGTTTGTTCCTCAAACTTCACTCCCCTCTCTTTATAATAAGCTAAGGTTCTTAAGTCGCTAGCTTCCCTTGTATTTCTCGTATAGGTCTCGAAGGCTGTATCTATCTTCTCGCTAGTATACTTAGAAATAGCATCAGCATCCTCCATCAGATCGTAGGCTATCATTCTATTGATAGGGTAAATCACATCAAAGTGATTAGCCTCACGAGGGTAGCTCTGGATGATTGTCTTATTTTTAATCGCCTTCTTCAGACCCTCCACTTTACTATACTGACGGTCTCCCTCTATCACTAGAGTCGGGGTCTTAATACTATCCAGATGAGTGATCACTGATCTCAGCGCATTCTCCTTGGCGTCTTCGAGGTCATGGTAAAAGTATTTCGCACTGTAATCTTCAACTGGATCCAGAGAAGGGCCAAAGGCAATAACGCCCCTAAATTTGTCAGTAGCGGCAGCAGCCAAGAGAGCTAGCGTAGCCCCTGAGCTATGACCACCGATATAAATTCTATCTTTATCTACATACTCCAGTTTACTCAGATATTCGTAGGCGCTAATGACATCATCCACCTCGCCATAATACCCCTCAATATTCCCTGGATTACCTTGGTCACCACGGAATGTAGGATACATCATCACCATGCCTGCATGCCTGTATGATTGTGCAGACTGGTCATTCTTTGGGTTAATTTTTTCCCAAACATACTCACCCACACCACCCACAGGAAATCCTCCTGTGAGCCATATGATAGCAGGGTTTTTCTTTTTCTTATCAGTGGGAATACTCAGACAGGCTTTCAGTTTACCCACCTTCGACGGATACTCGATCACACTAAATAAGTCTTTAGGAGGAACTGGGAAATCGACCTTATTGGATTCTTTTTTCACGAGCTTAGTCACATGTCCCTTTCGAGCATCCAGAAGACTCTGGGCATTAGAAAAAGTAGCTAAACAGATAACGAACAAAATACTGGTAAAAAATTTCATGGAAGAACGTATAAGTAACTATCCAAACACCAACAAGACTAATAATACCATCTTCGTGCTTCCTTATAATTTAACTCACTCTCCATCCTCATTGTTTAAGAGATTGTATTCTGCCGCATACCCCACTACAAATCGACGAAGTGAAACCAGCACAGAACATAACTGACAGCAACTCTACCAAAATCGGCATTCTCGATTCTGGCGTAGGTGGGCTATCGGTGTTGCTGGAGATCCGTAAATTACTGCCAAATGTAGCGATCGACTACATAGGTGACTCAGCTTGGTGCCCATATGGAACCAAGTCTCCAGAGCAAATCCAAGAACGAGTCATCACCCTTTCCAAGCACCTGATTGCTAACGGCGCTGATCTCATCGTGATCGCTTGTAACTCAGCTACCATCCATGCGGTCGAGGCTGTCAGGGAAAAGTTCACTATCCCATTCGTAGGTATGGAGCCAGCCGTGAAACCTGCCGCAGCAGCTACTACTACCGGAAATATTGGTATACTAGCCACCGAAGCCTCCATCGCTGGTGAGAAATTTCATCACCTACTTCACACCCACGCTCCTCCTAGCAAAATCAAGGTCATCACTCAGCCTTGTCCGAAATTTGTCGACCTAGTAGAAGCTGGTAATCTCACTGGTTCAGAAGTCGATGTGGCTATCACTGAATACACTCAGCCGATGTTAGATGCTGGAGCCGACACACTAGTGCTAGGCTGCACTCACTATCCATTTCTCAGAAAATCTATCCAAGCATTAGTAGGTAGTGAAATCACACTCATCGATACTGGTGCTGCTGTCGCAAAGCGCACAAAATCACTTCTTGCTGAGACAACTTCTCCATCTAACGAAATCAACATTTTCACCACAGGACCGCTGGAAACACTCCAAACTATCTTTCCAACACTCTGTCCAGAACTAGACAACACCACACTTTCAACACTACAACTTTCCTAACAAATACATTATGAACTTTTCCCAATTACCACTCCACGAGCGCATCCTCAAAGCAGTCAAAGACACTGGCTACACGAAGCCCACTCCGATCCAAGAGCAAGCTATCCCTAAAGTAGCTAAAGGCGCAGACGTCATCGGCATCGCTCAGACAGGAACAGGTAAAACTGCTGCCTTCACACTCCCACTACTTTCTAAATTAGTCCAGAGCACAGAAGCCAATGAAGAGCGCAACACCCGCGTTCTCATCATCGCTCCTACTCGTGAACTCGTTGAGCAGATCCATGAAAACATCAAGATCTACTGCAAATACACTAACCTCCGCACCGGACTCATCATCGGAGGCATCACCGACAAAGGTCAGATCGCTAAGCTAAACTCCGGCGTCGACATCATCGTCGCCACACCTGGTCGCCTTCTGGACCTAGTCTCTAAAGGTCACGGAAACTTCCATAAAGTCCAGGCGCTAGTGCTCGATGAAGCAGACCGTATGCTCGACATGGGCTTCATCCCAGACATCCGCACCGTGGTGAAGAAACTACCTAAGAGCAAGCAGACTCTGTTCTTCTCAGCAACTCTCAATAAGCAGATCGAATCACTCACAAAAGAATTTCTTAACTCACCTACTCTCGTAGAAGTAGAGCGTAGAGCTAGCCCAGCGGAAACGATTCATCAGACAATCCATGAAGTCTTCGAACATCAGAAAACAGAACTGTTAGAGCATCTACTAGAGAGCTCACACGAGTTCTACGCCGTCATGGTATTCGCCCGCACTAAGCTCGGATGTGAAGAGTTGACCAAAGCTCTCAAAATGGAAGGCATCGCCACTGAAGCAATCCATGGTGATAGATCCCAGGGCCAGCGCAAACGTGCTCTAGACGAATTCAAGAAAGGTAAACTCCGTGTTCTTGTGGCAACTGATGTTGCTGCTAGAGGGATCGATGTCGAAGGAGTCACTCACGTCATCAACTACGATTTCCCTGAGCAATCAGAAGACTACATCCACCGCATCGGAAGAACTGGTAGAGCAGGAACTAAAGGAGTCGCCATCACATTCGTGACGAAAGCGAACCTCCAATCACTCAAAAAAGTCGAAAAACTCATCGGTAAAACTCTACCAAGAACCAACGTAGAAGGCTTCGCTTACGACAATTCAGCACCGGAACTAACCAGAGACGATCGCCCTAGAAATAAGAAGGTAGAACCTAAATCAGGTAGAACTGGCGACCATCAAAACAAGTTCGCCAACCGCAAAAACAACGCCCAAGGCAGAGACCTCAAGCGCAGCAGCTTCAAAAAAAGCAGCAACAAACGTAAGCGTCGTTAGACTCACAATCAATTATGAAAACAACTATCAAACAAACATTAGCCCTTCTAACTGTCGTAACAGGATTCGCTTTTATAAGCTGTAATTCCTCTGAAACCTCATTAGCTACACCAACAGAAATGCCCAAAGAGAAAAGCCTTCGCCACGTCGTCATGTTTCAGTTTAAAGCAGACGCAACTCCTGAACAAATCAAGAAAATCGAAGAAGAGTTTTCCAAACTACCGAATGAAATCGACACCATCACTGACTACGAGTGGGGAACTAATGTTTCAAAGGAAGACAAAGATCAAGGATTCACTCATTGCTTTATCGTAAGCTTCAAGGATCAAGCTGGACTCGATGTCTACGGCCCACATCCAGCGCACCAAGCCTTCGTAAAAGTCCTCCTACCATCGCTAGAAAAAGTGCTAGTGCTAGATTTCTTCACGAAGTAA
>CAKZNV010000221.1 GCA_937132085.1 uncultured Rubritalea sp.
GGAATTACCCCCACCTTCTGACCATTCACATCCAGCACCAGCGGATCAAAACTCGTCCCAGCAGCAAAAGCCGACTGCGGATCTACACCATAGATCGCACCATAGATCGTCTCACGAAACGGAATATCTGGCACAAACTCACCGAACGGAACCAGATGCACCTTACCATAAATCGACAAATCAGAATAGTAACCCAACTCATTTCTACGCTGAGCATCTGGCCCAGCCACAGCGATCACATTATAGTCAGACCCTTTACCCTGAAGCATCGGATGCACCTCAGAGTTCACCACTTTCCCTTGGTATAAATTAGAACCATAAATCACTGAAAAACCTCGACCACGTAACAGATCATGCCCTAGGAAATGATTATCTAAATCAGTCAAATGCACATTTCCAAAATCCTCCACAAATACCATCCCCTGCGTAAATGAACTCTCAGGCATCAACACCAAATCTGGCGTCAAATCTTCCGCCTCAGCCTCTCCCCCACTCTTTACAGCTCGTTCTCTAGCCTCAGCATGACTCTGCCTAGTCAGATCCTCCAGCTTCGCATCTAGCGAGTCTGCATAGCTTTGATAATTCATAGACTGCTGCGCCTCATCACCCCACTTCAGCGTCTGCGAAAGATTCTCCTGCAGCAACACCACCTTAACATCGATCGACTCAGCATTCTTGTATTGGCCGATTTTTACCACTCCATAAACAAATGCCAACGCCACTAAGCCCACCGTCATCGCTATCTCATAATGCGGCTTAAATTTCCCAGCTCTAGCCTCGCAGACCATCCTGCGAACCAACTGCACCACCATCGCACACATCAACATCGGCAAGAATGATAAACCGATCACACCCACCAGATCTGCCGACTGAGCCATCGTCGCATTATCATGAAATGCCACACCCACACCGCTCCAGCCGAAGCCAGTAAATAAATATCCACGTAGCCACTCTAAGAACACCCACAGCGACGCCGCTAGTAGCGCAAACCTCATCGTTTTGAACGACTCCTTCACCCCACCTTGAAACCGTCCACCCAACTTGCCACCAGAGAGAGCTAGCGCAGATTTTTCATCAGACGCCATCATCTTCTCCTCCACTAGCAGCTCCACTCTAGACTTTTTCTTCTCCTTGTTAGAATCTGTTAGACTATCAGACTCCTTCCACGGATTCCCCACACTAGCCAGCACTGCACCCCAGATCCCAAAGTAAATCGACAGATAAGCACTCAGCCCCAACCACGCAAAAATTGCTGCCCCAGCAGGCACTCCATCCAAATCCCCCATCGACTTCAACCAACTCACATTGATGACCCAAAACGCCATTCCACACAGCCAGCCTAGACCAAATCCTCGCCACTTCACCCGCTTACCATTCTGCGCATTCTTATTCCCAAACACCCACAACGCCGCCATCACAGGCACCGCCCACACCCAAACCAAACCATCCACCCCAACCCCAGGATAACACATCGCCAACAGCACCCCGCTCAACACAGCAGCCACTAGCCCCCAGACATTTTTCATAAAGCTCATCATCTCCCCCGCAGCCTAAGCACAAATCTCTAAGCTGTGAACATTGAATTTTGAATAGTGAATATAGAATGTGAAATTAAAGCCAATTCACTGGAACACATAGATCAAAAACCCAACAACCAAGCCCATCGTGCACAAAAAATTCTGTTAATCATGTCAATTCTGTCAAAAAAAGTTTCATCATCCCCGCTCCGCTCCATCTAGACGGCTCCGTAATTTCCCTGCCTTCCGCTAGCGCAGCTAGCCCCGCAACTGCGGCGATGGTTAAAAAAGTTCCATCGTCCACAAAAATTCTGTTAATCCTGCCAAATTCTGAAAATTCTGTATATGAAGAGTTCTCAATGAGTGTCGATCCCTACCAACCACCAAAAACCAGCACCCAAGAAGTAGACCCGACTCTACTAACCGAACCCGCCTACTCAGACGGCTTAGACTTCCTATTCCTCAAAGAATTCAAAACACCACCAATTTGCATTGCATCAGGAGCGCAAGCTCTAAAAAGTAATGCCAAATTTTTCAATTTCCCTCTATTCCCATACTTTTTACTAGACCGACCATGGCTTAGAACACTCTATGTTGTAATCATAGTTATCGCACTAATTGTTCTCTACTTTAATCATGAAACCCCATGGTTCACTCCAATTTTCGTCTTAGCAATTAATATCCCCAACTTAATACTATTTAAAAGATCCTCTCGTATGCGATTCTGTATGCTTAAAGTAATAAAAAGGAAATACCTCATCAAATCCCTCATCTACACCCTGCCGCTTATAGCAGGTTTTAACCTCATTACTTTTGGCATCATATGGGGAGATTACAGTCTTCTTATGATCATAGCTGGAGCAATCTGTGCATTGGCTGGTTTCTTACTCATCCTCTCGATAACTAAGATTTACCCCAAAGCCATCTCCACCCACGGTAAATACTACCGCCTCCGCGGAGCCCACCCAGACTTCCTAGCCCACTTCCCCTCAGTCCCAAGATAACTCTCCCGCTCCAATAATTTCCGACTTCATCTAGACAGTTCCGTAATTTCCGTGCTCTTCCGCTAGCGCAGCTAGTCCCGCAACTGCGGCGATGATTAAAAAAGTTTCATCATCCACAAAAATTCTGTCTATCCTGCACCATTCTGAAAATTCTGTATAAAAAGATCCTTCAATAACCCATGAGTGAAAACCCATACGCACCGCCCACCACCAACCCAGCTATTCACAGTAGCTCCAGCATCTCCGACGTCATCGTCGAGCTAGATGGCTACCGTCACGGCAAAGAATTCCTAGTTAACAAGCACTTCATCTCACCACCCTACTGCGCTAAACTAGGCATACCCACAGGCAACGCCCCAACACCCATCACCATCAATCGCTTCACCGTTTACCACCCCGCAATCATAGAACTCATCCGAGTTATCGTCCTCTTCATCTGCGCTGGACTATCCTTTTATCTAATCAGCGCTAATAACTATGACTCTGGTCTCATCTTCATCGCCATCACAGTCTTTTGCATCTTCAGCGCACTGCTCACCAGATTTACCACACGCCCCTATCAGATCAACGTCCCACTCTCCACCTCCTACCGAAACCGCCAGAAATTCAGACGATATATCTACGCCACACTCACCGTATTAGTAACTCTAGGCATCGCCAAATCAGCCACTGACAATATCCATCTACTTGGCATATTAGTCCCTGCCCTCGGACTCATCGCTCTCATGTTCTTTCGTAAATCATCTAAATTTGTCGTTGTGAAACAAAGCGGAGACTATTACTACCTCAGAGGCGCTCACCCAGAATTCCTAGCACAACTACCAGACTTCTCCAGAAATAGCCACTAACTCTTCCCATCACTCACCATGCTCGATCTCATCTTTGAAAAACTCACCGAACTCAGCACCGGCGGCCTCACAGGCATCATCACCTTAGCCCTCATCGTGCTCGCACTTTTCGGCATCGTCAAAGGCGCTGTGCGTCTCGTCTTCCTCGTCTGCACACTAGGCGGAGCAGCCTACGTAGCCTACTGGGGATCTGAGCAAGGCCTCAGCAAGCTACGCGAATACTGGGCAGACGCCCCGGATATTTCAGGAAATATCATCGCAGCAATACTCGGCATCATCGCCTTCTTCATCCTCTTTAAAATCTTCTCATTCCTCACCAATCCCTTTGAAGAAAGTAACTTCATCAGCAAGTTCGCCTTCGGAATCCCCGGCACCATCGTCAGCACAGCAGTCGCTCTTGGTATCGTCTGGCTAGGCTTCAACTTCATGCAAGACAGAGGAGCTGAGCAAGAAATCAAATACCTCATGAGTCAGAACAACCCTGACCCGCTCAAGAAATATCCAGCCATCGCCAAGCTCAAACAAAAATTCGAATCCAGCTCCATCGGCCAGAAAATCACCAGTCTCTACCAGATCCACGACTCTGAGAAATACAACCTAGCCAAGCTAGTCGTCATCGCCAACACATCGATCGCTAAATACAATGAACTAAGCAAAGACCCACGCTACGCCAAAATTCTCTCACACCCAAAAGTCCGCAAACTCATCGCTGGCAGCCCACAGATCCAGCAAGACATCCGCCAAGACAAGGTCAAAGCCCTACTCTCCAATCCAGACCTCATCAACCTCCTAAAAGACCCAGACCTAGTAAAAGACCTAGCCGAAGTCTCACAGATACATTGAGCAATTAAAATTTAGGCATTTAAGATTTAGCATGTAGTAATTTGGCATAGCTCCACCAACGCACTAGCTTCCCTGAAGGGGAATTTCATACCAGCCAAGGGAAAGGCAACACCGCATCCCTTGGTTTGAACCACAGAATAGAGCCGTTCCCTGTATGGGAACTTTATGCGGTTAATACGTCTACCCCACCTCCAACTTATCACCTCCAATAGGCGTCACACCGAAGCACTGGCCCAATGACCAATCACCCCGTCAACTAATGACCGAGCTTCAGCTCCACCTAAAAATCCAAATAAATCTCTGTCCTACGGTTTGCTCTTCTCGCACCAGGATCATCAGATCCATCGTCCTTCACATCTGGTCGTCTCAGCTTCGAAAAGCCATGAGATTCAGTAACTAACTGCGCCTTAGCCACACCTTTACCAGCCAAATATGCTTTAACCGCAACCGCTCGTTCCTTAGACAAGCCTTGATTATACTCATCGCTACCAAGCGAATCCGTATGACCAGAAAGCCTCACCTTTTTACGAGCATCCAGCTTTAATAAACCTGCAACAATATCCAGCTGCTTCTTCGTCCTATCCGTCAGCCCCTCAGAATCAAACTCAAAATAAATCACCAACGTTTCACCACCATTCGGGTTCTTGAAAAGTGGCGTATAATACACATCACCACCCGCTACACGCTTAGCATAGTCTTCTAATAATCGGTCTAAATTCAGTTCATCAATCTTCCATGGATCTTCCTTCTTATCCCTGATCGCCGTTACTGAAAACTGCGCTTCATTACCAACAGCACCACCCTCAACATTGAGTGACTTCACATTGGCATAAAAAGCAGACATCGTATCTTTCAGACGAATCGCCTGCAGAGGCTTATCCTTATTGATCACATATTGACCATCCTCAAACAGAATACAAAGTCCCGCAATCTTAGCATCCGAAATCTTATCCGAATTCACCATATTCCTAGCCGACTCGAAATCTTGCCCAATCAATGTTTTAAGGAAGTTGTGCGAATAATTCATCGCATCACGCATCTCTTCTTCCTTCTGCAATTGCGCAATCTGTTCCTTAGTCAGAGGCTTACCATCGGCCCCCATCTTAGAAAATGGCAACTTCACATCATCTACTTTCCACTTCCCCTTAGGAGTGCGCATCACCTCTAGCTGCACCACTGAATTGTCTTTTAAATACAGTCCCCAGCGAGATTTCTTACCAGCTCGCAGCTCACCGATGAGCGCCATAGCCTCATCATCACGCAGCTTCAGTCTGTTCTCTTCATAGAGTTGCTTTAGTTTAGCCATCTGGCCTGCATCCACTTTACCATTGCCTAACAGTCTAGCTAGCTTCTTCAGGTCATCTTCAGACTCCACCTGAGCCATCTGAATCATGATGTTCTCGATCAGTTCCTTAGGATCATCAAATTCCTTCGCCATATCGATAGCCATATGCTCAGCCTCTTCCTCAGGAGTCTCGTCTGGAATGAGTTCATCAGGAATTTCCATCACTGGTTTCTCAAGCTTTTTTTCCACAGGAGTAACTACCGTTTCAGGCAACGGCTCTATAGTTTCCCGACAATAGGATAGGCTTAAGAATACACCGAGCCCAGCAGCCACAGCCACTGTTCCAAATACAATCGTCTTAGTCATTGAGTTTTCAGACATTACATTGGCAACATGCGATTGATTTTTGCATTTATCTAGTCCTTAATTCATTTTTCTGACATTTTCCCGTCATACCCACTAGACCATCTAGCCTAACTTTCCATCACCATGCTCAACATCGTATTAGTAAATCCAGAAATCCCACACAACACAGGCGCCTCTGGCAGACTAGCCCTAGCCACCAATGCCACGCTCCACCTCATCGAGCCACTCGGCTTCGACATTTCAGATAAGGCAGTTAAGCGTGCTGGACTCGATTATTGGAAAGACGTCAAAGTCGTGAAATGGCCTAGCTGGCAAGCCTTCGAGGACAGCCTCACACCAGACTCCAGACTCTTCATGCTCACTACTAAATCCACACGAGCACACTGGGACGCAGAGTTTCAAAATGGCGACTACCTCGTATTCGGCAGAGAAACCAAAGGTCTAGACGAAGCCCTCATCGAAAAACATAAAGAAAACGCCCTCTGTATTCCCATGATAGCAGAGAGCACACGTAGCCTAAATCTCGCCACATCAGTTGGCATCGTCCTCTACGAAGCCATGCGCCAAGTCAGCAAATAAGACATCATTTGCTTTGTCAGCATTTTCCATTATACTTTTCTAACAATGCAAACACTTCTCATAGTCCTAGGAACAGTCGTCATCGGCATGGCTCTAAGATCATGTAAGACGAAACTATTTAGAAAACTAGGTGCTCTTACCTACCTTATAGCTAGCGCTCTAGCCGTTTACCTCCTTACTGAGAATATCTGGCTAGCCCTACTTGCCGCTAGTTTCTGGTTTTTCCTACCCTGGTTAGAGCTACTGACACGTGTCCGTAAACTACGTTTACCTCTGAACAACAAGCTCAACCACTGCTACCCACCGAACGAAGACCTCTTCCCGAATGCCGATGCTACATTGACGGCACTGGAAGACGCAGGATTCGAGCATGCCGACAGCTCAGGCTGGGACTGGGCTGGAGCCACTCAGTGTTATCAGTTTTTTTGGCACCCAGAGGAACGCACCGTAGCCGCAGTTTGTTTCTGTAAACAAGCTAAGATCACCTTCTCATTCCTCACCATCTACTCACGAGACACCAACGGCTGCCTCTGGAGAACCACCAATTATCCATTCTCTCAAACTCTCAAGGAGTCCTCCCAAGTCTGGCAAAACCGCATCTCATGTAAGGACACCTGCATCGACGGAATCCTAGCATCGCATCATTACTTCATCACCCTGCACGGCGCCTGCCACGATGACCTCATCATCCCAGATCCAGAGTCAGTTTCCCAAGACATCGAGCAAGACATGCGCCGCCAGATCGACCACAATCTCCAAGAAGGAATCATCACCCTCACTGGCGATGGACACTTCAAATATTCCTTCCGCGGACTCTTTTTCCTTTGGAAGCAATTCATCAAAGACATGATCCGACTATGCTAAAAGGAGAAGAAACCAGTGACCCAAAAGATGATCAACTCATCGAAGCATTCATGCAGTTCCATGATGTGGAAAAGAACTCTTCTCCTAAAACTCTACGCAACTATTCTCAGGCACTCAACGCCTTCCACACCTTCCATGCTGAGAAATTCCCCGGCTGGAAAAACTGCGTCTCTGACGACTTCCGAGCCTACCTCTTCCAGTGCATGAAGGACGAAGTCGCCCGCTCCACCATCCGCCTCCGCTTCTCAGCACTACGATCATTCTATAAATTCCTAGTCCACCGCCAAGGCCTCGATAAATCTCCACTAAACGACATTCAGCTACCTAAAGCAGAGCGCAAGCTCCCCGTAGTGCTCAACCAAAAGCAAATCGTAGAGCTACTAGAAATCCCGCTCAAGCTAGACCTCGACAAACAAGCCCCCAGCTGGATGCCCCGTAGAGATGCCGCCATCCTAGAGCTATTCTATTCCTCAGGCATGCGACTCTCCGAGCTAGCAGACCTCAATGTCATCGACATCGACAAACAATCCGAGTGCGTCAAAGTCCTAGGAAAAGGCGGAAAAGAACGCATCGTCCCCATCGGCTCCTACGCCATGAAAGCCATCGAGAACTACCTCGACTCAGCCGACATCCTCCATCAGAAATCTTCCCCCCTCTTCATCTCCAAGCTCCGCAAACGCCTCTCCACCCGCTCCATCGGCAAGCTACTCAAGAAATACCTAGATGCCTCAGAGATCCCCTTCAACGTCACTCCCCACAAGCTGCGCCACTCATTCGCCACCCACCTGCTAGACAACGGAGCCGACCTCCGCTCCGTCCAGGCACTCCTAGGCCATGCATCACTCTCCACCACCCAGATCTACACCCACGTCACCAAAGAACGCCTAAAAACCGCCTACGACGAATCCCACCCAAGAGCCAAGTAGTCTCTTCCAGAAAAATGATCTACATTTCCGCAATAGCATTTCTTCTACTCTCCCACTTCATTTACCGCAAAGGTAAAGCCGGAGCCAATATCTCTCTACTACTAGAGAAACTCGTCATTCTCGCAACCGCTATTCTAAGTCTGTTCGCCATCCTAGATTTAACCACACTATTGGCCTCAATGTTCAGCGAGAAACAGCAAGCTCTAGCAGAGGTCTTCATCTACCCAGCATCTATACTCCTCTTCGTATTGTTCATCCTCATCGTCCTACCAAAGCCCATCCCCAGAGAACCCAAAGATTAATCTATCTAAGCCCCAAAGCAATTATGTTAATTCTGTGAAATTCTGTTAATTCTGTATAAGAAATTGCCAGTATAAACTATCTAGTCTAACAAATGCCCCGCTAACACAGCCCCAACTTTCTCAATATGAAACCGATCACATTCTTCAACCGCTACACCCAGAAACAAGAAACCGAACAAGTTTACGGTGAAGCATTCCTCAAGTGGACCTACACAAATCCTCTCGGAAAGCTCGCCCTCAACGCCTTCGTAAAGCGCCCATTCTTCTCAAAATGGTATGGACGCCGCATGGACAATCCATCCACAGTTTCTAAAGTAGCACCATTCATCGTCGACTACGACATGAACGAAGACGATTTCTTAGAGCCATCATCTAGCTACAAGACATTCAACGAATTCTTCTACCGCAAGCTCAAGCCACAAGCCCGACCGATCCATGATTCAGCGATCGTATTCCCAGCCGATGGCAGACACCTCGGCTTCGAGAATGCAGAAGACGTCAACGGAGTATTCATCAAAGGTCAACAATGGGACTTACGTAAACTCATCGCAGACGATGCCACCTACGAGAAATTCAAAGGCGGATCACTAGTCCTCTCCAGACTCTGCCCAGTAGACTACCACCGCTTCCATTTCCCAGCAGCTGGTATCCCCGGTGAGACCACCGTCATCGAAGGCCCACTCTTCTCAGTTTCCCCTATCGCACTGCGCCAGAAACTCAGCTACATGTGGCAGAACAAGCGCACCCGCACTGTCCTTAAGACTGAACAACACGGCGACATCCTCATCATGGAAATCGGCGCTACCTGCGTAGGATCTATCCACCAAACCTACACCCCAGGAGAAGCTGTAGAAAAAGGCCAAGAAAAAGGCTACTTCGCATTCGGCGGCTCATCCACCATCACCATCTTCCAGCCAAACAAAGTCAAGCTAGCCAAAGACCTTCTAGAGAACTCCACCCAACCTCAAGAACTCTACGCCTACATGGGCGATCACTTGGGTGAGTAAGATTATTTTGGGAGAACAATATCTTCCTTCATAATCTCTAAGCGCTCAGAAAGATTTTTTCTCATAGAAGCCCAGTCGAGTTCTCCCACACCCGGTATAACATGTTCCGTGTTCACCTTATCAAGCATCCTTTCATAGCCATAAAGATAAATAGAACCGGTAGTAGATTTCCTCTCTTTAAAGAAACGATACTTCATAGAACTGGTAGTAGAAGCATAAGTAGCTGTCTTACCTTCTACATCATGCTCGCTAGCATCATACCAATCTGGCTGAGTGTTATCCACTCTCTCAATATAGAAAAACTCAGACTCACCTTTCTCTAGATTTTCCCAGAGTGGCTGAAGTCGGGTCATAATTGCCTCTAAAGTCCCATCCCAGTCATCCGTCATTTCTATCTGCTCAGCCTTATCGCCGATATACAGAGTGAAATATGGCTTATCAGATTTCTTCGGATTCATCACGATATAGCTGATCAAAATAGCCAGTAATCCCGTGATGATAATTGTGCGTCGTCTACTTCTCATAACTTATTCATCCCTTCTAATCCCAAACACCCCACTCCGCAACTCTCTTCCAAGCACCTAACACATAAAACCTAATCTCCTAATCTCCTAATCTCCTAACACCTAATCACCTAACACCTCTTAAGACCGCTTCAGATCCCGATAGAAGTTTTCATGAGAACCTAGAGCTAGAAGAGTCAGGACAATTTTTTCATCCTCGTAACAATACGCTAGCAGAGTCAGTTGCTTCACCATCTTAAACTTGTAGACAGAAATTCCAGCAAGATCACCGACCTTATCTTCTCCTACGTCAGGCAATTTCATAATAGCTTTTACGGCTTTGTCTAAATCAGATTTCTGATTACCATGAAGCTTTTTTACAGCACGACGAAAGCTGCTCGTTTGTAAGACTTCCATTTATCCAAATTGATAAGGAGTAACTTCTTCGTCTTTCGCCTCAGCTTGAGCCAGTAAAATGTCTTTGATAAAATGGTAAGACAAGTCTGGATTTTCTTCTGCAATTTTTCCTATATGCATCCAGTATTCAATTTGCTTAGGCGTAGATCGGCTATAAATAGAGCCAAATCTTCGAGCTTCATTCACAAGCTTGTCTGGGAGTTTTACAGTTGTTGCCATAATGTGTGTGTGTAGTTTCTCTATTACCCTAAAATACACCTTTTAACGCAAAAGGCAACCTTTCCATTTTAAGGATCGAAAACGAACTAGCCCAAACGAACTCGCGAGTGAGACAAATAAAGAGACTCATCACGATATAGCTGATCAGAACAGCCAGTAATCCTTGTTAATAATAACGCGGCTTCTACTTCTCATAACTTGCCCATTCCTTCTAATCCCAAACACTCCGCAACTCTCTTCCAAGCACCTAACACATAAAACCTAATCACCTAACACCAACGGTGTGACCTATGCCAGCCTTGGGCAACGCCCAAGGTCTAGAATCCCATAACCCACCCAGCCCTGAATGGGCGACCTAAAACCCAACAACCCAAGCCATCAACCGCTGAATAACACCCAAGACAGATCAACAATACTGATCTAAAATTAACTTGCAGCATTGCATTGCAAAAACTAGATTTAACTCACTAAGATAAAAACCACTATGACTTCAACCCTTACTCAACCTCAACCCCAGTTTGCCTCGCTGAATATCAGCCAAGAGTAAACTAATAATACTGTTCTGCTAAAAAAATGCGCTACCCCGAAGGACAATTAATTCGTGTAGGTGACCTTGTTTGGTGGAACGAGGGTGTCTGCGTTGGATACGTTGAATCACTGATGCTTGATCCAGATGAATACGAGTCTTGGGGCTTAGATGAGCAAAGTATAGCATTCACTAATCTACACCCTTTCGAAGCAAACCAGAACAAGCACCCACAGAATATTGGAAGCTGGATCGGAGGAGCAACAGTCGTTGATAGCATCGCTAATCTGGAGGATGAAGGAATTGGTCTTCTTTCTGAGCATGAGAAGAGTGAATTTGAGTGGGCTACACAAGAAGCATTTTCAAGGGTAAGAGATGAAGTCCGTGATTTACCATATTGCGTTTGTGCCTGCGTTGATACTGAGACCGACGTGGAGAACTGGCATTTTCACTTTGTAGATAGAGAAGCCAAGATCCATGATTCTGTAGTATTTCCTTTCAGACAAGGCTCTAGAACCAGCAATGTCTAGTATCAAACCGAAAGAGCAACACTAGTTAGCTTTTAACTTTACTATAATCTCAAAATATTCGTTGAATTTCGCTCTCTCGCGAGGGTTGAGTATGTTATGACCTTACTCATGGACAGAATTTATTTATTAGCCGCTGAGATGTTCAACTACAGCTACGACAAGTATGCTGATAGCGTCGAGTTCGGTAAAGAACGTTTCACCAAGATGATGCCTAAAGATGCTCGTGTAACAGAGGAGGCTGAGCTTAATCGCTGGAGTGATGACAAATTAGCTGAAGAGCTGGATTGCAGTAAAGATGAAGCTATAGCTCTTCGAGATTCATATCGTAGCGCTGTAGAAATTATAGATCAGGATAATCTGGCCTCTCTGTTTCGTAAGGGGGTGACGGCTTCGATTCAATATGCTATTCAACAGGGCTTAAAAAATGAGGATGAAATCAACCAATTAGCTGAGCAGATTTGTTATAGGGCCGCGGATCTCTCATATTTATTGACTACTGAAGGCAAAGAGTTGAGAGATATTTCTGAAAATCTTAGATCTTAATTTAAGATAGATTAATTCAACCCGAAGCCGTCAGCTTAATATCAACTAACCGACGACTAATAATACTATAAGACTAAAAACACACGATGACAGCTTATATAGAAGAACAAGAACTATTAAAGTTCCTCATGCAAGTTGAAGCTGGCTCTGTGCTACTAACTCCTACGATTGAAACACAAGGTGTATATGCTGGGAATGTAGAGTATATAGCTGATAATGGTTGGAGAATTGTTATATTTAATGATGCCGATGAGTGGGATTACATCGACAATGTCACTGCCGCAGATGGGCGAACTGCTGATTTCGAAAAAATAGAACTAATGAGCACAGTAAATTCCTATGAACCAACCGAAAAAACTGCCTTAAAGAGGTATAGGATTCCAGAAAACACAATGTTACGATGTAAGATATGTAATATTATACTTCGACACGAAAGATCTCAAAAAGCACCATTATTTTGTGCTACATGTAAACCGACTAAATGAAACCAATAAAATTGAATAACAAGACTGAGTAGCTAATCGCTGCCACGCCCTTTCTGCTAAAAATATGCCTTCACACATCGGACAATTTGAAGAACCAACAATTGAAGCGAAAAGAGGACAAGGACTCACCCTTCTTATATCTGATGAGTTTTTTGTAGATAACACTTTTCAGGAGAGGATCGCTTCTCAGTTACGTTCAGATGGTCATATTGTAGAGATTGCCATGCCAGCTAGACGATCTAATGGATTTTTTCGATTGTTTTCTCCTAGAACAACCAATCAATGGCTGTCCAAGCAATTAAAGATAGATCTAGCATCAGCTCAAAGAATCATCTCTGCGCTCCCAATAGATGTGCATCCTAAACTCGATTGGAATGCTGGAACTTCTCGAACGTTTCTCGGAGTAGCAGTGGCTCTGCACACAAAACCAGACGTTTTGATTTACTCTAGTATAGGGATGGATCCTAGAGGAGTTATTGCACTACATGATTTTATAACTTCGATACGCCAAGATTTTTTTGCAGTTTACATCAACACAGGGTGTGACAAGACAGGGCAAGATACAGACTACATGTCCTTGCCGTATTCACAACAACAGTGGTTAAAACAAAACGCATAACAATTCGCCGTAGCCAAAAATGAAAAAATATCCACATACTCTTTTATCCATCGTCGCAGCAGTATTTTGTCTCTACATCAATTCGTGTGAAAAGAAAGCGACTGGCAAGATTCCTAACCTAGAGCCTGTAAAAGAGTGGGCGGATTCGTTTCTTGGTAAGAAGAAAGAGTATATCTACGATTACTTTGGAAAAGGTAATGTAGAAAAATCTACATGGCTATTTGAGGGCAATGATGAATTGCTATTAATCACTAAAATGGACGGGATGGAGTTCTGGTTTTACTTTTCAGATGAAGTTGTGGTTTTATCATCAATAGAATATTCGGGAGAATGAACGCTAACGTGAGTAAGCCAAAGAGAATCTAATTTCATGCCTGAACCCGATCCAACAAAAATCATCACATTTACAAGCCCACAAGATCTCGGTCAGTGGCTAAAAATAAATCACACCACCGAAAGCGAACTATGGTTGAAGATCTTCAAGAAGAAGACTGGGATTCCGAGTGTTACTTGGGATGAAGTCGTGATTGAGTCGCTGTGCTGGGGCTGGATTGACGGAATCAAGAAGTCACTCGACGAACAAGCCTACCTTCAACGGATTACCCCAAGAAAGATTCGCAGCAATTGGTCAAAGAGGAATACAGAACATGTTGAGCGACTAATAGAAGAAGGAAGAATGCAAGAGTCGGGACTAGTGCCTGTTCGAGCTGCGAAAGCAGACGGACGCTGGGAAGACGCCTATACGGTCAGTGAAATGAAGGTTCCTTCGGACTTCCTAGAGGCTCTGGAGAACAGACCGAAGGTGAAGCAGTTCTATGAGACGCTCACCAAATCCAATCGTCAAACAGTTGCTTATGGATTGGAATCTGCAAAAAAAACCGAAACAAGACTGAGAAGATTTCAGAAATTCATGGATATGTTAGCCCGTGAAGAGAAGCCATAAAAATCACCCTCGTGCCCTTAAGTCTTAATTTAGTTTAAGTGACTGATAGTATTCATCAGCACTTGCCACCTTATTAAGAAGCGCATTGATTCCAGAGTTTTGAAGCTCCTTTTCAATCTCGTCGATATTCACTTTAAAATATTCTTTTCTACGATTCACCTTATTCACACGTTTATGATCGAATATTCTATGTAACTCAGCCTCTAGATTTGGGGCATCATCAGACTCGATTAGAGCGTGAACATCAAACGTAAAAGGAACACTTGCATCTCCTAGCTCTTTCACTCTATCCATAGGATCCATCCTCCTAGTCATCCCAATTTTTAGTATCCCATCCCCAAAGCTACCAATATTTGAAATCACATAAACGTGACCTTGTCTGGTTTCTTGAGCTCGACTCTTAGCTCTTTCAGATTTTTGTTGAGCCTCTTGTAGTTCAAATTTGAGACGATCTAACTCTTCTGTATACTGCATTCTATCAGCCTCTGTCTGTGCAGCCATTTTAAGTTCAAGATCAGCAATAGCGTTAGACTTTATTTCCTCTTCTTTCTCAGCTTCCTTTTGGATCTTTTCAGCCTCAGCCTTCGCCTTTCTCTCCTCTCGTTCTTGCTCCCTAACCTCTCGTTGCTTCTCTTTGGCAAGTTGCTTTGCTTTCTTAAAGTGAATTTCTATTTCTAGTCTTTTTATTAGAAACCCTTGAAATTCTTCATTAATTGTAGCCCTACTATCCAAGCATTTAACTAAAGCGGCAGAAGCTATTATTGATTCAGTCAACTTCTCCAACGCTTGATGTCCGTTATTTGCATTCACTTTTGAACACAGCATTTCAACAGTGGTTAGTAGCAACGCCCCCACTAAATCTGCTTTAGCTGAAATAGCTACAAACTTACCTACATTCACGTCTGAATTACTCCCCTTAACTCCATCGATTGCATTTATTGCTAGTGTTTTCAATTTAGCTTTAACTGCTTTTCTATCCTCTTGGTATGTTTGACTAGAAAGAAGATCCTCTTCATTCAACAACTCTATATCAGCAGCATACGCACAGCTTTTATCCGAAATATCCTCTATTAGAGAACGAGATTCTTTCAATCTAGACTGAAGTTCTTTATCTGCAAGCTTCAGGCGATCTACTCTATCTCTAGAGCGAACTAACTCGTCCTCAGCTGCAACCAAAATATTTACACTCTTATTCTCAGCAGTTCGCACAAGCTCTATAGCCTGACTATTACTTTTGGAGATGATTACTTCAGCTTCAGCAGTAGCCTCCTTAATTAGAATTTTACGCCTCTCAAAGACATAAACAATAGCAGCAATACCAACAAAACACAAAAATAGACCAATAAAAAACATACCAAAATCTACATCAATCAAATCAACACTACCAGCTATTTCAATACATAAAAGCTCTGCCTAGTTTTCAGAATGCCCACAGTTCTTTTGAGTTAAACCAAATCCACTCCTTGAACTCGCAAATAACTAGGAAGACGTATTGATCTTTGGTATCTATGACAATTACGGCATAAAGTTCACTTACAGCGAACGCTGGATCGGTGGGGTGACCGGGGGATGCGGCGCTTAGCTCCTTTCCCCCGTCTGGTATAAATTTGGCGGTCAGCCAAAGGAGAGATGTCGGAGCTCGGTGAATGATATACATAACTAGTCAGATGCATAGTAGAAGTTATTACCACATTAATCAAAGTTCACGATTGCCGTCCAATCAGGGTTGGCTATCATAGGTCGCTATGCAATAAACATGAAATCTATCATCTTACTCTCTCTATTAATGATCTCTTGCCATGACAAGATCTCTCAAAAAGAAGCAAATGTTGCTCTGCAGAAAACCGCGGAGCAGGATTTATCGAGTCTTGATTGGAAAGAGGTAACTGAAGATGAAGCTTCTCAGTATAAAGGTGGCAATGATAAGAATGATTCTTCATACACAGCTATCAAAAAGGAAGATGGAATTTATCTCGTCGCATCATGGCATAAAGACATTATCTTTGGACCTTTTCATAGACACCTAGATCAGGATACTTTTATCTACTACCCAAAAGATCGAACAAAAGAGTTCAGACATTCTCAACAAATCAACTATCACGAAGAGACAAGTAGTTGGTATTTTGCAGATGGTTACGTCCAGATGAGACCAACTCCAGTGTATCCAGGTAATGCCCTAACACCAATAAGGTCTAGAGGCAAAGGCCCAGTATTAAACTGGAGGTGAGCTCTAGAAACACTAACTCAGAAATAGCGTGTCAGACGAATAAAGAGAGTAAGCTCATCCCTATATAGATTAAGGATTGAGACCTATAATAGCTTCGGTCTTTAGTTCGGCTTTGAAGATTTCTCTTCTGTATATTCATCTAAAAAATTGTGCCTTTGTTATCTCGTCCTATCTATCATGGTCTCTTGGGGAGCTATGACAATTACAGCATAAAGTTCACTTTCAGCGAACGCTGGATCGGTGGGGTGACCGGGGGATGCGGCGCTTAGCTCCTTTCCCCCGTCTGGTATAAATTTGGCAGTCAGCCAAAGGAGAAATGTCGAGGCATGAGTAATGTAATTTCTATGTAATAAAAAACCTTCGTAAGCATCGCCTACGAAGGTTGAGAATTTTTCATTTACGTTAGCTTGTTAGGCCTAAAATTCGTAGTTGTAAAATAAACTCCTAAAAACAATGAGATCTTTAGGTATGATCTATTTTTGATCTGTTTTTTAGCTTTGCTATGACAGCCTTCACATAACGTCTAGACATTTAGCTAAATTATGAATCTCGTCAAACTCCATTGTTATTTTGTGACCTTATCGTAATTGAAAGCCCTCAACTTTGAACTAAGTCTATGACCCTAAGCATTCATAAACGTCTTCACAGGAGACTATGAATAAAATGAGTGAATTGTGATAACACTTGAGTGGGTTAATGAGATTTATACTGCACTTTTATTTTTCCAGCTCTCCATTATAAAAAGAACCAAAGTATGTGCCGAATTCACAGCAAGTCTAGCTTCTGCAACAGCAATTTGTGGTGGTTGTATTCCTCTACCGTGTGCCGATCCTATGTGAGTCCTAAAAGCACCAACACCATCCACAATCGATGAAAGACCCTGAAATATTTTCCGTTGATCACCCTCTAAATTGTGGTCAATATTGAAACCTAAATGTTGTTGAACCGTCTTCCACAAAGGAACGATACTCTGCTTATTTGGCATCTCAATGTTAAAGGTTTCAATATACGTCTTGCATAACGATTCAATAATTGAGCTTGCTGCTGTAATAGACGCATGAGGATCTCTATCTATATGGGCTAGGGAGCGTTCGAACTCTTTTTCGATTGAGGAAAAATCACCAGCTTTGAAATAATATTCAAGTGTTTTCGTTGTTGGATTAGAACCAGCTAGTAAAATATATCCATTGGTTTGATATGATAACTGATTCTTCGCAAGAGACTCTTTTATGCGATTACGTCCTTCCTCAACTAGATCACTATGAGAGCTGAAAGGCGGAGGTAACATATCCATATAATCTTGAATCACAGCCCCTAAAACAGCATGAGCGTCAATAGTCCGATCCTTGTTACACTTTAGAAGCCAAGCACTACATTTCTTCTCACAGTTCCCCTCTGGAACATTACCTGGAGCACCAGATTCCATAAAAAGAGTATCTAGCTGCGAGTGGCTGTAATAATGAGCTGAAATGACCGATGCTACTGCACCGATCACGGAATTAGGTATAGAGCTATTCATCGATGTTATTTTTAGGCTCACGTCCTAACATATCTACCCCTCACGGGGGAGCGAACATGGAAGAATGTGTTGAAGGTTATAGTTAGTTAAAAGTTATGCAAACAAGTGCTCTGGTGGTCGGTTACTGGACTTGTTCTGCATTTTCATTAACAGAGGTTTCTGCTGGTTAGGATCGTATATTTGATTCGGTTATTAAATAAACTTCTGTGCCAATTGGAATATCTTCTTTGTGAATTTCTTTTGGTAGAAGAATTGGTGTTTCACGTTCTTCTATTGGTTTAAATGTTAGGTAACTGAGTCTCTCAAGATCACGTATTTCTGTATCTAAAGTTGATGAGTCAGGTTTACGTAATCGTAGTGGAGATCCTTTGCTGATAGTGAATTTAGTATGAGTTGTGTAGGATATCCCTGGAATCAAAACAATGCCTCGTCCTTCGATTGAGAAAGTGTCTACTACTGTAAATAATAATTCCATTTGGTTATGAGTAGTTACTCGATGAGCCTACCGAGATCTTGAAGGCTACTGTAAGCAAAATGAAAATGAGCTTCTCTGTCATGTTCTGAGTAATTTTCGAAATCAAACATAGCTCTTATGTGTTGCTCAATATCAATAATCTTTTGATTTTGGTATGCAGATCCAGGGACTTCTAAAGAATCATTATGTTCTTTCCAGTCACGACAAATTATTGTCACTGCTGAAAATATTCCAGCACCTTCGATGTCACTGGCATTCTTTGCGAGAGAGACTAATTTTTCTAGTCCTTTGTAGGCGGCTTTAGTGTTTTCTAGCATGGTATTATTTTTAGCATAACGTCGAGTATAGGGATCTGATTATCCCCAACTATCTCCGAAACTAGCAAATCGATCTCACTCCAGTCAACTCACAATAAAACCTAAAATCTGGGCGAATATCAGATTCCTTCTCATTCTATCTTGTTCGGCATTTTTATTGGTTTTGCTGTGCTGGGTTTAGCTCGGTGTTTTGTAGTCTTCAGTTACGTGATCTGTCCAGATCCTGTCATCTTCAAAGCAAAGAGCTCTTCCTTGAGGTGTTAAAGTGTATGTATCTCGAACACACTTCAAAAGCTTCATGTCAACTAGCTTGTCTGCGTTTAAAAGAACTATTTGCTCAGGAATCTCATAGTCACTTGAGACCATGTCTATAATCGTATTGTATTTGCTAGCTGATGAACCTAAAGCAAATTCTAGAAGCCAAATCTGCGCTTTCTCTAGTGCTAAAGGTTCTTCTTGTAGTGGTTGTTGAACTTCACTTTGAGAAGAGATTGCAGCTTGTATTATATTGAAGCATCTCTGAAGAGATAAGGCTAAATCAATAGAGAAAAACTCTCGATCACTCTCAACTCTGAAGCTATTCAATTCTTGGTGGATTGCTCGTTCAACATTAATCGGAGAGTTAACCCAGAATGTAGCCCCAACAATAAAAGGAGTAGGCACACCAGTAGTTCTTAACTCGTTTAATCGTTTTTCTACCGAACGATGTGTATATCCTATTTTGACCAAACCAGGGAATGACTTGTTAAGTAGAAAATATATGTAGCCTTTTTGTTGCATGTGTATTTTTAGTCGAGATTCTATGGCTGAAGATCGTTGTGATCCATGCCATTGTTAAGCAGCATGATGAGCTAAAGGTTCTCGTGGGTTATTCTACATATTAATAACAGCTTATCTCATCACTAAAATATACTACTACCTCCTACTACTAGACTAACACAAGGAAACTAATTTACCGTTGTCAATTAACCGCAGTATCTTGTTCGGCATTTTATTGGTTGCATTTGTATGGTTATAGCTACTTGCTATGCTCTTGTAAATTCTAATTCTCCTAGGGTATGAGCTTCTTTCCCTTCTTGTGGATACCACATCGTATCATTATTAACTACTGATTCAGGACAGAGACTTTCGATGATATTGTGTATGAAATATGCTGGAGCAATTGATTCCAAGTGGTAAGATCTCCATAGGTTTCTTGGTTGCCTTGGAGTCTCTGGTGGACACTCCCAATACCTTGTAAAAAGGTCATCACCTAAGGAGACGCAGTGAACAACTCTACGTGGGTGTCCTTCTGAAGCTTGTTCAAGAGAGGTTTGAACGTCGTTGTGGTAGATTCCTACCGTGTCGTATGAAAATAAACCTACAAAGGGACGGCAAAGTGCGGTCGATGCTGCAAAATGATGATTCTCGGCAAGCTTGTTTAGTTCTGTAGCTAGATCAGCCTTCCTCAGTCGAGTCTTAACCTCAATGATAGCTTTAACAAGATCAGGTGTTACAACTACAAAATCCCCATCCTGAAATAGTATTGGCTTTGTCGTATCGTAGATAAGAATGTCAATCTGTGTGGATACTTCACCATCTTTTACAATGAAACCTGTTCCCACCTCTAGTGACTTTGGTAAATGTCGCTTGAGGACAGATCGAAGAACACTTTCTTTCCACAAACCGTCCGAAAGCCAATGAGCGTCTTTGATGTAATGTCTTACTCGATTTTTCAGAGCTTGTAGCTCCTGAGTGAGTGATTGGAAATATGCGAGGTCGCTCATTTTTTTAGCAGAGATTCTATGGCTGAAGCTCATCATGAGCCGTGCCATTGTTATAAAGTATGATGAGCTTAGGTTTTTCGTGGGCGATCTCTCTGACACGAGGTCGGAGAGACCTATCAACATATTTAAAATTCTCTAACTCATCACTAAAAATTTACCATATCGGGCTAAACTAACACAAGGAAACTAATTTGCCGTTGACTATTCACCGCAGCATCTTGTTATCCCTTTGTTGTAATAGCCATTGGTCAGGGTCAGTCTCTAGACTTATTGTATATGTAGCGTCATTACAACCAAGGTTTGATAGGTGATTAGCAAAAAATAGATCCATTGCGATATCCATTGTTTCAATAAGGTATGGAAGTAACTCTAATATAGAATATGCGACCTCATTACTCATAATAGAGCTAATAGTATCTACAGTTAATTGTTCATCACGAACATTAAACTGTAGTTGACTTACAAAGCCCCAATCAGTGATAGGAGCATCTAAGTCACGATGAGCTATAACTTTATCTCTAAGCAGAATAAGAGTATCATGTGTTTCCTTGTGTTGGTCTGGGACGATATCCTCACTTAACCTAATATTACGACGCTGCTTAAAAGGTCTACAATATACTCCAAGAGTTGCCATTGTGAATGCACGTCTGGTTGGTGAATTTGGAGGTGGATTTATACTGAGTAGTTCATTAACGAAGCTTTGGGTTTCGATGAATGATGATCGAGCGTAACTGTGTTTCCAAAAATCGATTCGTTCTTCATGGGTGGGTATATTAGGAGTCATAGTTTATTTTTGGCTAACGTCATAGCATAGCCCCCCCTGACGGAAGAGCAAACATTACTGAACGTCTAATGGTTGTAGTTGCGTTAAGGCTGGAAGATAATATTTCGACGGGGTTAGTTAGTCATTTTTATTTGCAAGGGCTATTTGAGCTTTTACTGGAGGGAAATCCATAAAAGGAAATATGGGGACAACAAGTGTCCCTGTTGGTCTTAAAGAGCAATGCTTGAGAGATAAATTATTCCTCTGGTCTGAAAGCCAGAAATCATGAACTAACCCGTTTGTAATAAGGTGGAAGCATTTTCCACTCCCTTGCCCAGTGACGTATGGCTGCATTGATATAGGAAATACTTCTCCATCAGGTTTTACAAGTTTAGTGAAACAAATTGGAAACTTAGAATCCAAGGTGTCACTAGAGAGTAAAGCTATTCTGATGGTCTCGCTATCATCTGATGATAAAGAAACAGCGTCAAAATATTCAAGTGTAGACACAGATAAACGCCATAGTAAAGAGAGGCAATAGAGTCTGAATTCAGGATAATTAATGTCTTTATATATAATCCCTTTTTCATCTAAAGATTCTTGTGCAGGTTCCCAATTATAGAACCAATTAGCAGCACATGTCTCCCAGAGACTAAATCTAAGTTCGCACTCTCTACAGAGTAAATATTCAGATCTTCCAGTGCGGTGCTTATCTGGAACCTCAAATCCATTAGATATAACCATCAATCCTCCCTGAGATTTAGATAATTTATTTAATCGTCTCTTATGGAATTGGGGAACGATATGTGAGTTTTGAAGCTCACTATCTTCAAGGCATAATCGACATTTTTTGAGCATCTTATTTTTAGAGTAGTATCCGATCCTAGCAAACCTTGATAAGAGAGCGATGATTAATTTGTGGTTAAATAATTTAATTCCATGAATAACTTAGCTAACAATCGGCTAAATGAAATCGGATATTCTGATTATTTAGCTCACTATAAAATGTAGTTTTAAAAGTAATTGTAGGTCACAAAGAATATATTTATAATAGGGTGTGAATAAAAATATATATTACTCTGATGAAAATTCCAATTCAAACTTTGATGGAGACTGGAGCGAATTATGTCAATTTTGTAAAAAGCCACATGCAAACCACATCTTAGAAGATCATCCTGACTCTGAGTATCGATTAAGAGTTCCTTGCAAGGAGCATAAAAAATACATGCTGACTAGTCATAATAATAAAATTCATTTAATGAAAATAATTATTCTTATTGGGTGGATACTAATTCCGTTGCTAATAGCAATATTGGGATTCACCAACCCCGTAATTGGAATTATACTATTTGTCATCTCAATTTTTAAAATTGGACTCTGTGCTATTAAACTCTATGGGAATCCAAATAAATGGATCCTAGGGCATACAACAAAGTCAGAAAATAATAGAAAGATGAAGCATTATTATTATCATTGTGAAAAGAATCCTGAAGCTTTCAAACGATTAATAGCTGACAATTCTGACTTATCGGTCAATGATCTAAACACCTAGCTACTCGGCTAGGTTCTTGTCTTGAGCTAAATCACCAATAAAGTGAAGCCAAGAAATACTTTTAAGTGAGTTGATGCGGCTTGGGTAATTTACAGATTCTCCATGAATAACTGTATGTCGATTAAAAGGTGAATCGTATCGATCTCTAACACGTCGAGAAGCGTTGAGAGGGTGTATAGTTCCCACAAGGTAATGAATATATTTGATTCTTAGCCAACATTCATCAGCATCAAACTTACGCTTAATTTTTTCGTAGTTACCTGCGGAGGCGGTATAGATTGAATCAATATTAAAATAGCTAGATCCTATACCGTCAGCTTGGATTAGAAATACAGGAATTGATAGAGCATAACGACCTTCATCATGTGCAGCGAGTGCATCCAATATAATATCCTTCCTGTCAGGATTGTTTTCGATGACACTATCAATTAGCTTATTTCGATCTGATTGAAAATGTGAGCAGATTGCTTCTTCTGCTTGAGAATGTTGAGAAGAACCAAGTAGTTCAGCAGTCTGACTAATTAGTGATAATGGTGTCTCCCAAGTAGAGGGGAACCATCCTTGCTGTGCCCATAAAGTGGTTCTGTATGCATTGAGTCTATGCATAGGAGATTTGTCATCATCTTCATTTAAAGCCTTAGTTACTGAGGAATCCATAGCTGAAATCGCATCCTCAATAGCTGGAGCTTGAGCTGCTATTCTTTCGTGCATTTCACGAATATTTTTAAATGCTGATTTTAGTTTCTCTGTAGCTATTAATGGAGTCTTCATTCTTCGAGGTCGTTTATTATATCAACCTCCTAGCTTAGCCCCCCCCTCTGACGGAAGGGCGAACATTGCTGAACGTTGAATGGTTATAATTGTGTGAAAATTTGGTGTTAGAGTCACTGTATTGAGTTGGTTACTGTGAACTGTCATGCATTTTATTGGTTCATATTAGCTGAAAAAGTATCTGTCATATTAGGATTAATTTCATTGCAGTTATAGAGATAATCTAAATGTCCAAGAAAATCCTCAACTAAAGCAACTTGTTCGATTGTTACCTCATCCTCTCCCTTCTTTACGTAATAAATATAACTATCGGTGTCTCCTTCTGTATTAGAATTAGCCATGATTGCGTTTTCGTAGAGATTACGATCAGCTTCTAATTTTTCTGCAATTTTCTGTCGAATGTGTTCGTGTAACTTACTGAAACAATTAATGTATTCTCTAATTCCTGGACGTAAATCGACCTTCTCTCCTTTTTCTTTCAATTCTGAAAGAATTGTCTTCTTAAACTTAACATTTTCACCAAGTTTTTTAGTGCTGACCTGTGGAATAATCGTATACTGAGTGTAATTGGGAATGGAATCTTTGCTTATTCGAGAGTTATACGAAATAATATGCACGGGCAAACCAGCATGTTGGACATGATTTCGCATAGCTTCCAGAAATCGGTATCCCCAATGATCATCGTATAGCACATTCTTAAACGTTTTGACTGCGGTTAGTTCATCAGACGGCTTGCCGAAAAGAGAGGAAATACCATGATCAGTCTGATCTAAGTATAATCGACTTGCTGTGAGTAGATTAACTATTCGGCGATCAAGTAGAAGCCGTTCATTCATAGAGTCTCCGTGATCACGGTTAACCCAAATACGTGAAGTCTCAGCTAGCTTTAAAAGTTCAGTTTCAAATTCGCAATAGTTATCCATCAGCAAAGCAAATTTCTCTTCGAGTTCCAAAGCGAAAATACAAGTTGATTTAGCTGATTTTAAGTCTTCGTATTCTTCTTCTGATATTTGCGTATTAGGCTCTTGAAGATCATTATATCTTTCAATGTGGAAAGTCATATTTTTTAGATTCTATGGCATAAGCTCATCATGAGCCGTGCCATTGTTAAAAGTATGATGAGCTTAGGGTTTTCGTAGGCTACCTCTCTGACACAAGGTCGGAGAGAAGTATCCAGCATATTAAGAATATCTTAACTCATTATTGAAACAATATACTACTTCGGACTAGACGTTCACAGGAAATAATTCACAGAATCCAATGATTGCTTATCGCCTTGTCTGAGGTGTTTTTAGTTGATTTCATAGTAAGGTAGAATCGCAGATCACTGGGGTGACCTCAACTACCTTCTCATTCTATCTTGTTAGCCGTTTTTATTGGTTTCATTGTGCTGGCAGTTTATCTAATATGGTCAAACTTAAGAGCTACTCCCTTATCGTCGCAAATAGTTAAGTTGTTACCATCTAGCTTGAGAAAATCTTCTTCATGCCAAGGTAAACGAAGTGGATCAGCTCCAGTGGCTTCTATAACTTCACTAGATGAGTCTCCGTCTAAATAATTGCGGCGAACCTCAATTTTCTTATCATCACAGGTAAGTAAATGAATATAACTGCTTGAGCTACCTTGATCCCAAAACCAAAGTCCAAGCTCATTATTTTCTCTAAGTGGTCTCAGTTCTTTAGAATTAAGAAATTCTTCTTGGGTCATTAAGTTAGTTCCAAATTCGTATGTGCCATCCCAAGATGAGTTTGCCCAACAGACTTCTTTAGCTCGATTTTGTGAAGGGTTCCACCAATGGAAGAACATTTTCTCATCTGCAATGCGGTATTCTCTAGAAATTTCTCTAGTTAGTTCTTCGAGTTTTTCATCTGAGATGCGACAAGAAAGCATAACTTCGAAAGACTGTTTATGTGGTAGTTTTTGGGTGTGCTTTGTTATTTCATATTGACTCATATTTTTAGTATAACGTCATAGCATAGCCGGCTCCACGGGAGGGCGAACTTTGACGAAGGTGTTGAGGTTGTAGTTAGGTTGAAAAGTGACTTACCAATAGAATCTAACCTATTCATAAATCTAGACAATCACAAACACCAAGAACTCTACCTTTAAGAACTAGGATGGAAAAATGACAGTATTAAATACAAATTATCGTGAAGGCAGTTAATACACGCATATATTCAGAGGAGCAGCCCTATCATCAATCACACTACCGTGTAGACCTACCACAAACTTAAAAATAGTCACGTTTTAGGTAAAACAAATCTTGAGATCCATATTTCATGCTATATAGTCACACTATCACATCAAAGTGTGACTATTTCATCATGAAGCTACCCAAAGAGTATTTTACTGAAAAAGAGATTAGATCCATCATTGATGCAACTGGAAAAGGTGCATCAGGAATTCGCAATAAGGCTTTGTTGATGATAATGTATAAAGGTTGTCTACGCATTAGTGAAGCTCTAGCCCTAAAGCCTAAGGACATCGATTTTGATAGTAAGACTGTTCGAGTTTTACATGGTAAAGGTGATAAATCTCGAACGGTGGGAGTTGGAGATGAGGCAATAGCTCTACTTAATACATGGCTAGTTACACGCAAACCATATGCTAGTAACCACAGAACTATATTTTGTCTGATCACTAAGGGAAAAAAGGGTGAACCAATAGAGACTAGTTACATGAGACACTTAGTTAAACGTCTAGCGATCAAAGCAGGTATTGATAAGAGAGTTCACCCACATGCATTTAGGTATACTGGCGCAACACATCTTCGAGACAGGGAAACACCTTTAGCTGTAATTAAAGAACAATTAGGTCACAGCAGAATTAGCACAACAGATATTTACCTCAGGGACGTTAGACAAGATGATGTAATAAATGCTGTCAATAATGCTTGGAATTAAAATGACAAAGGCTATTTCTGTATTGTTAATCGTTTAAAAGACAACCTAAACTACCACCCATGTTTTTATGGGGGTGGTAGTTTTTTAGGACATAAATTAATTTGTTGGTTTTTAGGGTTAGTAGTGAAATTACTCCCAAATAACCCAAATAACCCAGGTATGTTGGGTGGGTAGGTATTCTTTATTTCACTTTTAATAACCTTAATAGGTTAGCGTATAATCTAACTTATTATCTAGGTGGAACTCAAGATACAGGGTATTTATAAACCATATTAACCTCTCTCTATACAATTGAATATACCTTCTCCTTTTATCAGATTAACTTTGAACCCTTCGGTTCTCAATTGATCTGAATCTGAGAAAGTTAATTCAATTTTTTGGGGATACCTATTTTATTTCTTAGTTACGGTTATTTCGTAACCCAAGATACTTAATGCTCTTTGTTCTATAGATTCTATTAATTTGTCAGCATCTTCTACCTTACATAATAATCCATCATGTAAACTAATACAAAGGTATTCGGACTCAGTCATATAATGAGATCCTATAATTAATGATTCAAGCTGTTGAAGGACTAATGCAGTCCCATTATGTTTGCCTTCGTCACTATAAGTGCCCATTAGCAAGTTAGTCACTTCATCCAAAATTGGGTAATGTTTAATAACATACTCAGAGAAATCTACTTCCAGTTCTAGGATCTCATCGAAAGCTATTTCTCCTCCACCGTTCAAATATGCATTCAAAAGATTCTTAAAACAATCTCTTAAATCATCATGAGATAGACTCTCCTTAACTAATTTAGGTATGGGAACAACCTTCATTAAATCTATGTAAATATCATTATTGGAAATGTATTCTACCCACTCCTTCTTCTTAACAGGGTCACTAATATAATGTGCTATGAGCATTGGATGAGCGGTCTTAATATCGATCTCACAAGTATCTTCTCCATCAATCTTCACATAATTCTTAAAGGGTTTAGGAAGAGCTACTACATTGGTGTTAACCCTACTACCAGGTCTAGATTCTTTAAGAATTCCCTTTCTAACATCAAATTGAACCAATGCTCTATATTGAGTATTCCTAGTTACTGTATTCCATTTTCTCTCAATACTCACAGATTCAAAAATATCAAATACCCCCTGATCAAGAGAACATAGGGAAAGAACCTCATGCCTGGTCTTCAATGTTTTCTCAACTGTGATATTCTTCAAACTTCCATTATTGAGGCTCACAAATAAAGGAGTGAATCTATACATAGCTGGAGACACACCAACTACATAACTCTTATTACCTGTTGATTTTGGAGATTGCTTTGCTTCCACCAACTTTAAATCATCAACTAAGATTTTCAGGACTCTTGCTATACTCTGCTTTCTTCTCTTTTGATGACCATTTCCAAAGAGATCCATTAGTTCTGTATATGAAATTGGCATAAACATTTTATCAGAATCATTATCCCAGAATATGGAATCACAATCAGGAAGAAGATCCCCGATATAGGTCATATACTTATTTACATGGTTCTCGGGGAAATACTTCTGAAGGATACTAATAAAGTGAAGCACATCTCTTCTCTTTTGATACTGCGACCCATGGGATAAAGTTTGCTTGGGTGTAACTTGGTAATTGTTAATTAATGATATAATCTCATCACACAAATCTACCTGTATAGTCGCTTTAAATTCAAACCAGGGTGCATTGTTCTTCTCTAATGTTTCCTCAATAGTAGCTCTAGGAGGAGAGTCTACAGGAGTAATATTCACAAGGTTCCTCTTCCTAACCTTACCTTTAGGGGGAAAGACATCATCATCAGTGAAGGGTGTAGAGGGTGTTAAAGCTACTTCATAAGGTGTGTTAAACCGTGAGGATTTAATACTAATAGATCTATCTTTCCCTTTATATTTAAAACCCAAGGCAACATAGCACTTATTTTTCTTATCCTTTTTTCGCACTAATTTAATGTTTAGGTATAGATGAAGGGCTTTCCTGGCTACCTTAACGGAATCTATGGAGACTCTAAGGGTAATAGCTATATGTCGATCTGATATTGTCTTACTATAATCCTTTGAAGAACCAAAATACCCAACCATCCATAATGCTATAGCAAAGGCTTCAGGATTCTCTTTGAGACGTATTCTTTCATAAGGTAACTCACCTATAGCTAAGACATCAGAATGATCTTCAGGAAGGTTTATACCCTGGAGAATCAAGATACCACCCACTACATCATATAAGGGAAACTGTTCTAGCTGTTCAAGATAGATCGTCTCAGATGTCTGGGAGCAACCTACATCTACTTCACCATGTTCATCTACTATACTATCATCACCATAGGAATGGACATACCATTTATTATTTTCACTCATACTAATATTTATTGAGCTCATTTTAAAAACACAATAGATATTTTCATCTTTGTTTAATAGTGACCCAAATATTTATACTCATCACTTAAAAAAGACTCGTGGAATTTTCTACATTGAGTGAGTCAATGTTTCCTCCGACTCTATTCCATTGCAAAAAATTATACCAAAAAAAAATCACCCAACAATATACCCACTTTGGGAATATCTAAGGTGATTTTTGGGGTTATTTGTGAGCCAAATTGGTATGTGATTTATAAAATTTTAGAACCTATAGATTCCCTCAAGTAGACTTTTAAAAAGTGATGGGGGTTGGATTGGTTACCAACAACGCAGACCTTATCAGCCCCGCTCTAGTTGAGCTGCCCCACCGTAAATAATTCTTAATCACAGTCTTGTTCTTCAATGTTCGAAGACATCTTATTGTTAACTCTCTCAAGATTAATGTTCTTGGCTTCTTCCAACTCTTCGGGATTCGTTTCCTCCGCCCAGATAGAATCCTGGGTAGCTGCTTGAGCATAGATTTTTCTCATTTTTTGATTATCCATATAA